>DASZDV010000659.1:0-2441 GCA_035941575.1 Pyrinomonadaceae bacterium | reverse complement strand
GGAACACTAGGAAGTAACCATGCGTTTACGCTCGAACTCCATCGTGCCGTCTTCTACGCGGCCGTAGCGCATCATCGAGAGATCCTTTACGTAGTTCTGGTGCAGGCGCCACGGGGTCTTCAGGCCCTGACGCGGCAGCGTGTGCAGCGCGCGCAGAACGTATCCTGAGTTGAAGTCGATCACTGGTTGTTCTCCCACATCCGGATCGTTCAGTCGCGGGGTGCACATCGCGTAACCGTGCCGGTCCATGTGATTGACCAGCCTGCACACGTACTCGGCTGTCAGATCACACTTCAAAGTCCACGACGCATTTGTGTAACCGACGGCAAAGGCGAGGTTCGGAATATCGCTAAACATCATCCCTTTGTAGACAAGCGTCTTCGGGAGTTCCACGCGCGCGCCATCCACTACGAGTTCCACGCCACTGAACAACCTCAGCACGAGCCCGGTGGCGGTCACGATAATATCCGCCTCGAGTCGTTCGCCGGATTTCAGCAAGAGGCCGTCTTCGGTGAACGTTTCGATCTGATCGGTCGCGATCGAGACGCGGCCCTCGCGCATTGCCCGAAACAGGTCCGCATCGGGTACGAAACACATACGCTGGTCCCACGGATTGTAAGGAGGCGTGAAATGCTTCGAGTCGTACTCTTCCGCGAGGTGTTTGCGCACGCCTCTCGCCACCATCCACTTGAACAACTGCGGTCTCTTTCGCGCGAGGTTGTAGAAGAAAGTTGCGGACAGAACGTTTTTCCAACGCGCCAAAGCATACGCAGGATTGTCTGGCAAGATTCGACGCAGCCAGATGGCGATCTTGTCTTCTGCGGGACGCGACACAACGTAACTCGGCGAGCGTTGTAGCATCGTGACGTGTGCTGCACGTTCGGCCATTGCGGGAACCAGCGTGACGGCTGTCGCGCCGCTGCCGATAACTACGATACGTTTGCCGGCGTAGTCGAGATCTTCGGGCCACTTCTGCGGATGCAGTATCGTCCCGCGGAAACGTTCGACGCCCGCCCACTCAGGTGTGTAACCACTCTCGTAGTCGTAGTAGCCAGTGCAGAGGTAAAGAAAGTTGCACGTGAATTGGGCCACGGATTTGTCGTTCGCAATCTCCGCGTCAACAGTCCAGTGCGCATTGTCGGACGACCAGGAGACACGTCGGACACGATGGTTGTAGCGGATGGCTTTGTCTACGCCAAACTCAGAAGCAGTATCGCGAATGTAGCTGAGGATAGATGGACCATCGGCCATTGCCTTGTTGTCACGCCACGGACGGAAGCGATAACCGAGCGTGTACATGTCGGAATCAGAGCGAACGCCGGGATAGCGAAACAGGTCCCAGGTTCCACCCATTCCTTCGCGGCCTTCGAGAATGATGAAACTCTTCCGCGGGCACTCTCTCTTTAAATGACACGCGCCGCCGATCCCGGACAGCCCAGCTCCGACGATTATTACGTCAACGTGCTCTACGCTCGATCCCTTTGCAGTCATTATAAGAAGGTAGAAGACTTTGACGTTAAGATTCGTTGAGGGAAAACTGCCGCAGGCCGACTCGATTTACGATTTCGGCAAAACGCGCATCGTCCCGGACACCGTCGAGCGACGGATCCACGTCTAGGCTAACCATTTGAAGATCATGTTGCTCATACGCTTTGTTAAGCCATTCGAATGCGGCGTCGCGATCACCTAGTGCCGAACAAACAGTCGCGATTGAATACGGTGACGCCATACCTTCTGCAATCACTTCGTCAAGTAGCGACGATGCATCGCTTCTTCTACCGGATTTCGCATAGGCACAGGCAATGAGGGCCTTGACAGAAACCTCGGCCACCGTAACACCCTTTATCAATTCCAGCACCGCGTCGTATTCGTCCAAACCGTTTTTGTATTGGCCTTTCTGAACGAGCACATTTCCTAACACACTACGCGCTGCAACAAAGTTGGCATCCATATCAAGCACGGCGTGAAGTTGTTCTATAGCGCCATCATAGTCGCGGGCCAAAAACAAATTCATCGCCGGCGTCATCATCATCAGCAGTGACAAGGGATCAAGCGCGACTGCTTGTCTCGCTTGCTGGTCCGCTTCCTGATGACGTCCGAGATTGGCGAGATAGATCGCATACCAGTGATGTGCCTCTGCATAGCCGGGACTTAAGGCGAGTGCTTGTTTGAACTCCTGTTCCGCACCGGCGAAATCCCATTCATAGAGAAAACGAAAGAAACCTAACGACGCATGCGCTTCGCCGAGGTTGTCGTTCAGCTCAAGGGCTTTCAGGAGTGCTCTCTTCGCATCGTCACGCTGGGCCAGATAGTTATGACAATCACCGAGAGCTGCGTACGCCAGAGCATAGGTTGGATCTCTTTCAATAGCTTGTTTGAGATACTCTGTCGCTTTTTGAACTCCTTCCGGTGTGAGTTTGTTGAAGTGATAGCGACCTTTC
>DASZDV010000658.1:0-11310 GCA_035941575.1 Pyrinomonadaceae bacterium | reverse complement strand
CTGAGTTTGAGCTGAACGACGTAGGCATCGTGCTGCAATCATATCTGCGACGAACGTATGCCGACGCCGAAGAGCTGGTTAAGCTGCCGGCGCGCATCCGTATTTGCAAGGGCGCATACATGGAGCCGCCGGAAGTCGCGTTTCCGGATAAAAAAGACGTCGATTCAAACTACGTTAAGGTTATGCAACTGCTGCTTTCGAGCGGTATTTACCACGGCATCGCGACGCACGATCCGAGGATGATCGACGCGACCGTCGACTTCGCCTCACGCGAAGGCATAGGAAAAGAGAAGTTTGAGTTTCAAATGCTGTTCGGCATCCGGCGCGATCTGCAACGGCAGCTCGCACGCGATGGCTTCAACATGCGAATCTATGTTCCATACGGAAAACACTGGTATCCTTACTTCATGCGAAGGTTGGCGGAACGTCCGGCCAACGTGTGGTTCGTGATGAAGAATGTGTTGAAAGGATAGGGCCGATAGGTCGTATCGGACCATTAGGACCTATACACGATTAGATGAGCGACTGGTTTTGGATAGTTTGGGGAGTACTCGGCGCGATACTCATCGTCGCCGAAATCTTCACGTCCGGATTTGTGTTGCTGTGGTTTGGCATCGGCGCGTTAGCGGCTGCACTCGCCGCGCTTGTCGGCATTGACAGTCTTGCCGCGCAATTCCTGATCTTTGCGGTCGTCTCGATTGCACTAACCGCGGCGTCACGCACGATCTTCATCAACTACTTTTCACGCGAAGAGACTGGTCCCTCGTTGCGCAGTGGCGTCGATGCGCTGCCGGGAAAAATCGGAACCGTTGTTTCTTCGAGCCAGGGAGCGTTGCAGCAAGGGGCAGTCAAAGTGTTTGGATCAACGTGGACCGCGTATCCGGCCGCTGGTGAACCGCCTTTGGAAGCGGGTGAACGTGTTTGTGTGGAGAGTGTCGAAGGCGCGTCGATCTACGTGCGGCGCATAGGCGAGGACCCGGAGTGGAGAAAGAAAGCGCTGCCGGACCAGTCGTAGATAGGTCATATAGGACCGATAGGACCTATGCGACCTATAGGACCTATTCTAATGCGGTTCTGTGTCGGCTTCGTAGTTATCGTCGAGCGTTTTGTCTTCTTCGAGTGGTGGTAGTTCGATCGTGATTCGATCGGTTGCGGGCTCTTCGAGATCGTCACCCTGAAAACGAGCAAGGACGACCGTAATGTTGTCCTCACCTCCGCGATTGTTGGCTTCGTCGATCAACGCCTCACAAGCCTTTGCAAGGTTGTCCTGAGTGTTCACCACTATGTGCTGAATATCTTCCGCGCGCAGTTTTCCTGACAATCCATCGCTACACAGCAACAGCACATCGCCCTGGCGCAAACGAATTCTGCCGGTAACCGGCGACACGTCGCTTTGCGCGCCGAGTGCTTGCAGGATCACGTTGCGAAACATGTGTGTTTCGGCTTCCGACTCGCTGATCTGACCGACATCGACGAGCTGTTGTACGAGTGACTGATCTTTCGTCGCGAGCCGAATGTGATCCTTGCGAATAACGTAACCACGGCTGTCGCCGACCTGCACGAGATCGAGGTTGTCGCCGCGGATCGCAGCGCCGGTGAACGTCGCGCCCATGCCGGCGCAACGCGAGTCTTCCTGGCTTTTGAGATGGATGGCGAGGTTCGCGTAGATCGTTGCGTTCTTCAAACACTCGACGAGGTCCAAATCCGGATCGCACGCTTCGCCTTCAGTACCAAGCAGAACTTCGCGCACGGAGTCGACTGCCATTCGGCTCGCCACATCGCCCGCGAGCGCACCTCCCATGCCGTCAGAGACGACCAGCACGAGTCCTTTTTGGCCCAGATCGAACCGCGTTAGTTTTTCTGGTGGAGTGGCGCCGTCAGCACCGCTCCATGTCTGTTCCGATGTCAGATCCAGGACCAGGAAATTGTCTTCATTGCCACGTCGGACTCGGCCAACATCTGATTTGGCGTATAACTCTACAATCATAAGGAGAGCGTGTATTAGGGAGTTCTATTAAAGGTTGAGAACGGCGCCAATTGTAGCATTAAACCTTTTCCAGTGCCTGATCTAAGTCGGCGATAATATCGTCAGTGTCTTCAATACCGACGGAAATACGTACCAGTCCATCCGTAATTCCAAGACGTTCGCGTTTTGCCGCGTCAACCGACGCGTGAGTCATCGTCGCTGGATGCGAAATCAGTGTTTCCACACCGCCGAGACTCTCCGCGAGAGTACAAAGCTTCACTGACTCGAGTACCGTCCGGGCTGCCGCCAACGATCCGACATCAAAAGCGACCATGCCGCCGAAACCACGCTGCTGCCGTCGCGCCAATGCGTGCTGCGGATGCGACGCCGAGCCGGGATAATAAACCTTGCGGACTTTCGGATGCTCCTCCAGAAACGCTGCGACCGCACGGCCCGACTTGTCGTGTTGCTCCATGCGCAACGCGAGCGTCTTCGTTCCGCGCATCACCAGCCATGAATCGAACGGAGAAAGAATCGCGCCCGCGCTGTTCTGCACAAAGCCGATCCAGTTTGCGTCTTCTTCGTCGTTCAGGACCACGACGCCCCCCACACCGTCTGAGTGTCCGTTGAGATATTTCGTGGTCGAGTGAACAACGATATCCACGCCAAACTCGAGCGGCCGTTGCAGGTATGGCGACATGAACGTGTTATCACAAACGACACGAGCGCCTGCGCGATGCGCAATCTCGCTGACTTCTTTCAGGTCCGTAACGATCATGACGGGATTCGTCGGCGTCTCGATAAACACCATCTTCGTGTTTTGTTTGATCGCGGCTTCGACGTTCAACGGATCCGAGGTGTCAACAAAATCGAATTCGACGTTGTAGTTGGCGAGTATACGAGTGAACAGTCGAGCTGTGCCGCCATAGGTGTTGTCAGAAACCACGACGTGTTCGCCGGCTTTAACCAGGCGCAACGTTGCGTCGATCGCGGCCATGCCTGAAGCAAACGCAAATCCGAATCGTGCGCCTTCGAGCGCCGCGATATTTCGTTCGACTGCCGAGCGCGTCGGGTTTTGCGTTCGTGCGTACTCGTAACCTTTATGTTTGCCCAGCGCGTCCTGCGCGTAAGTTGACGTTTGATAGATTGGTACGGTTACCGATCCAGTGCTCTCATCCGGTTCGGAACCGGTATGAATGGCGATAGTTGCAAATCCCATAAGAAATTACCCGTCGAAAATTCCCTGGCTGCGATAGCGTTCCGCACCGTCGGGAAAAACTGTGATCACTCGCTTGCCGGAGCCCAAGCGTTCCGCGATCTTGTATGAAGCAGCGGCAGCAGCGCCAGTCGACCAGCCTCCGAGGAGTCCCTCGACACGCGCGATCTTTTTCAAAGCAGCGCAAACTTCATCGTCCATCACCATCATGATCTCGTCCGCTAACGAAGCATCGAAGATCTTCGGAATGAAATCGCGCTGGCCGATGCCTTCAACTTTCTTTGGACCAGGTGGTCCACCGCCGTAGATCGAGCCTTCCGGTTCGACCAGAACGCATAAAACGTTCGGATTGTGCTTCTTGACCGCCCGGCTTACGCCGCAAAAAGTACCGGACGTCCCGGCGCCAATCACTACTGCATCGATCCGGCCCTGCATTTGCTCGACAATCTCGCGGCCGGTTGTCAGCTCATGAAAACACGGGTTCGCCGTATTCTCAAATTGTTGCGGGATGAAACTAGTCTCGATATCTGCGGCCAGCTCTATCGAGCGTTCGATCGCGCCGGTCATTCCTGCTTCGCACGGCACGTACTCAATCTCACCGCCAAGCACCTCGATCAACTTCATCTTCTCTTCGGCGAAACCGTGCGGGACGCAGAGAATAACACGGTAACCACGTGCAACTCCCACAAGTGCGAGTCCGATACCAGTGTTTCCGGCTGTTGGCTCGATGATTGTGCTGCCGGCTTTAAGCAGTCCTTTCTCTTCGGCGTCGAGAATCATTCCCAAAGCCGCGCGATCTTTTACTGAACCGCCGGGATTGAGCCATTCGATCTTTGCGTAAACGTCAGCGAGAGGTGGTTGAACAAATCGCGAAAGGTGAAGTAGAGGAGTTTGGCCTATGAGGTCGAGAACACTTTCTGCGATGCCAACAGACATTCGAGGCGATGGTAGCTTGCGGGTTTGGGAGTGTCAAACTAGTACTGGATCAGGCTGCCCTCGCGTTTGGCGCGACGCACAGCGCGTCCGAAAACCCACAATGAAAAGGGAAGCAGGACGGCGAGAAAACAGAGCAACGTGAACAGCGGCTGAGTGACTTCGGTCAATCCGTGTCCCTCGATCAGAACCTGACGAATGCCGTCGAGTCCGTATGTTGCGGGTAGTAGTAACGAGATGCTGCCGAGTTTCGGCCCTGCGTATTCACGAAGTAGTTGCGTTGGGAAGAAGACACCCGAAAAAAGTGCCGAGCCGGCGCCAAGAAAGATGCCGAACGGATCGCCACGTTTGAAGACCATCGCGAAACTCGCGGAGAGTATTCCGAGGCAGGCGAGTACGACGGTTGTGAGTAAGAGGAAGACGACGGCGAGAAAAAAACTTCCGCGATAGTGAACGCCGAAGAACACACGACCGAAGAAGAGGTATAGAAATGAGAAGAACGTCGTTTCGAGAAAGTCCCATGCGGAACTGGCGACGATCACCGTCGGAAGGTTGATCGGTGTGAGTAGTACGCTCTCGAGCGTGCCTTGCATCTGTTCCTGGCGAATCGAGTTTGCGAGACTCGAGAAACCGGTCATGAAGTAGTTGAGCACTGCGAGTCCGGTGAGCCACGTTGCGAGTGGATCGCGCCACTGTGAATATTGCGGATCGGTGAAGCCGGCGAAGATCTTTGAGATGAAGAACAGCGTCGTGACCACCGTCAGCACGGATAAGATGCGCAGGAAAAACTGCATGCGATAGCTGACGAACAGGCGAAAGTCTCGCGCTACAAACGCAAAGATTCTTCTAGGCAAAAGTCTTATTGCCTTCATTCGGCTTCGCCTTTGGACTCGTACAACTCTAAAACGTCTAGCAAAGATCCCCGGTCTACTTCGACGTCCACAATGCGCGCTCCGCGACTTTGGAGATCTCGCAACCTTTCGTCGAGTTGGTTATCGCCGGCCCGGCGGGTAAAGGAAATCTTCGTGCTGTCGTGTGTTCCATTCAAGCCGGATACGGTCAAATGAACCTGCTCGGATTTTGAAGTGAGGCTGCGCAAGTGTTGCGGAGTATCGATCGCGCGAATGCGCCCGCGGCTGATGATCGCCACACGTCCGCACAACGTTTCGACTTCCGCGAGGTTGTGAGACGTAAGCAAGATCGTCACCGGCGGATCGCGTTGCGCGAGTGAACGAATCAGTTCACGCATCCGCGCGGCCGCCAAAGGATCAAGCGAACGCGTCGGCTCGTCCAACAACAACACCGGCGGATTCGACAACATCGCCCGCGCCACGGCCAACCGCTGCTTATTTCCGGTTGACATCTCCCCAAAACGACGCCGCGCAACCTCTTCGAGTTCGAGTTTCGCAAAAAGTTCTTTGATACGCTGCTTCGCCGTGCGATCGCTGAGTCCATGGAGACGCGCAAAGAACATCAGGTTCTGCTCCGCAGTAAGTCTCCAGTAAAAACTTCGCTCTTCCGCGGTTGCCAAACCGATCTGCCGCCGCACTTCTTCATCCTGAAGTACGCTGTCGCTTCCTCGCACGGAAACCGTGCCGGTAGTTGGTTGAACCAAAGTCGCTACGATCTTTGTGAGCGTTGTCTTGCCGGCGCCGTTCCGTCCGATCAAACCAAAGATCTCGCCGGTGTGAACGTCAAACGAAACGTCGCGCAGCGCCTCAACCGGTTCCTTGACCGGTCGACGAAAGAAAGCGCGCAGCCGGCGAAACGGTGAGGGATAAGTCTTCGAGAGGTTCCGGATTGAGATGGCGATCTCGCGCACGATTGTCACCGGGCTCTTTGTCGAGGATCGAGATGTTCGCGTAGTCCATCGCCGATGAAGTTGAAAGCGAGCACTGTGAGTGCAATGGCGATGCCGGGAAAGATTAGTGCGTGCGGTGCTGCCTGAAGTGTTGAGAGGTCACGCGCCTCTTCGATCATTACGCCCCATGAAGGCGCGGGAGGCGGCACGCCGAGACCGAGAAACGACAGCGATGCTTCCGAAAGCACCGCGCCTGCCATGCCGAGGCTAGCCTGCACGATCAGTGGCTGAATCGCGTTGGGCAGAATGTGAACCAGGAGTATTCGTGCGTCGCTGGCGCCGAGCGCTCGCGCCGCTTGTACGAAGTCGTACTCGCGAACCTTCAGCACCTGGCCGCGAATCAGTCGCGCGTAACCAACCCAACCGATGATGCACAGCGCGAGGATCAGTTTGTTCAATCCGGCGCCGAGGAACGCCACCATCGCAATTGCCAACAGCAAACCGGGAAACGCGAGAAACACGTTGAAGACGTAACCCGAAACGAATCGATCCACCCAACCGCCGTAGTAACCGGCGATCGCGCCGAGGATTGTGCCGACGATTGCGGAAACCGTCACGACAATGATTCCCACTTGCAGCGAGATGCGCGCACCGAAAATGACACGTGAAAAGATGTCGCGGCCGGTTGAGTCAGTGCCGAACCAGTGAAACGCCGATGGAGGAAGATAACGCATCGAGAGATCGGTGGCGCCGACGTCGTAAGGCGCAATCCACGGCGCGAACAGTGCCACGATCACCAGCACCACGACGATCACGAGTCCTATGACGGTCAGACGGTTCATCTATGAGACTCTGATACGCGGGTCCAGCCAGCGATAGACCGTGTCTGTGAGCAGGTTCGCGATGATGTAAGTCATGCTGATTACGAGCACGCAGCCTTGCACCACGCGGTAATCGCGTTTTCCAATTCCGTCCTCAACGAGCAACAAACCGAGTCCGGGCCAGCCAAAGATCTTTTCCGTAATGATGGCGCCCGCGAGCAAAACGCCGAGCTGCAAACCCAGAATTGTAACAACGGGAATCAGTCCGTTTTTCAAAACGTGTTTGTAGACGACGGTTCTTTCGCTCAAACCTTTAGCGCGGGCGGTCCGTACGTAGTCTTCACCCAACTCTTCGATAACCGATGAGCGGACCATGCGCGTGAGAATCGCAGAAAGCGCAGCGCCGAGCGTGAACGCGGGCAGAATGATGTCGCTCCAGTCGAAACGTCCTGAGGGTGCGAGCCAGCGAAGTTTTACGGCGAAGATGTAAACGAGCATTGGTCCGATCACGAAACTCGGCAGACTGATGCCGAGCAATGCGATTACAGAAGCGAAGTTGTCGATGAGTGTGCCGCGGTTTGTGCCGGCGATTACACCGAGCGGTATCGCGATCAGGACGGCTATGAGCATCGCGAAGATCGCAAGCTCAATCGTCGCGGGGTAACGTTCGAGAATCAAATTGATGACGGGGCGATCGTTACGAAACGACAAGCCCATGTCGCCCTGCAGTAGTGCACGCCAGTAATCAGTGTAGCGGTTGTCAGCGCCGTGCCAGATGAAGTGGCGTTCGCCGTTGTCGTCGCGTGGAAACGAGAAGAAAAAGGGAGGGCGATCGAGGCCGTGCTTTTCGCGAAACTGCGCGTATTGTTCGGGAGTGGCTTGTTCGCCGAGGACGGCGACTGCCGGATCACCCGGCACCAGTTCGATTAAGAGTGTTACGAGGGAGACGACGGTCCAAACAACTAACAGCAGGATTAATAAGCGTCTCAGTATCCCGAAGACACGGTAACGAAGGTTGGTTCGCACTGCGGCGAATCATAGCATGGCCACAGATTTACGCGAATCAACACAAATCAGCGTCATCCGTGGCCCAAAAACAAAAAACGTAGCCCCGAGGTACGATTCGAATACTCGCACAGCCCCGACAACCGCGCGCTTACCAAAACCATACCCCGTGACTACGTATCTGGTTGCAAAGTATTAAAACGCTGCAACCAATCTCAAAACTTCATTCCGGCCTGCGACCCATGTGCAGAGCCGCGATGCCGCCCGTCAAGTTCTCAAACCCAACGTGATCAAAACCTGCCCGCTGCATCAGGAGCGAGAGTTGATGCTGGTCCGGAAACTTCTGCACCGACGCCGGAAGATAACTGTATGCGCTCGGCGAACCACTGATGAGACCACCCATCAATGGCAAGACCTTCGTGAAGTACAAACCAAACATCGGCCGCAACATCGCATTGGTCGGCCTCGAGAACTCCAGCACTGCCACCCAACCGCCGGGTTTCAAAACCCTGCACAGCTCTGCCAAGCCACCCTCGACACTCGCGAGATTGCGTAATCCGAATGCGATCGTCACCACATCGAACGAACCTTCACGAAACGGCAACTGCAACGCATCGCCTTCTATCAATGGTATCCGCTTCGCCGTTTTGCCCGCTGCAATTTCCAGCATTGGCCGGCAGAAGTCGGTACCAACGACTCTTGCTCCCGTGTTTTCAAACAGCACTAAAGCTAAATCACCCGTACCACACGCAACGTCGAGAACGGTCGCACTGCTCGACCGAAGTTTCTCGCGTACTCTTGTTGCGACAATCCGGCGCCATCTCTTATCGACGTTGCCGGAAAGCAGGTGGTTCAAAAGATCATACCGTTTCGCGATCCCCGAAAACATCTCGCGAACGCGGCCCGCATGTTCATTTGCGGCGTTCGTATTGTCAGGCACAGTTAAGCCAAATCTCGTTCGGGTTTGGTTGCAAGACGCTTGCAAACAATTTGTGATTACCTGGGATTCGCGTTGCTCGACGGCTTTGTTGGTGGCTTGGGCGCAGGAGTTGGAGTCGAAACTTCGCCGAGTACTTCGTATTGCACACGATTCTGCTGTAATGCGGCCTTCAGTTGCGCTGATTCACCCACAACGACGGAAGCAACAGGCACTTCCTTAAATAACCTATTCGCAAGACGTTGAATGTCCAGGGGTGTCACAGCTTGCAGCAATGGGATCTGATCCTGCACTTCCTTCAGCTTATAGGTGTCAGCATCCAGCCACGGATCAGGAATCGCTTCCTGCTTAGTGACAATCGTTGTCACTTCGTTGACCAATTCTGTTCTTGCGCGGTCCAACTCGGCGGGTGTGGCAAGTGTGGTGCGCAAAGATTCCAGCACCTTTCGGGCATTCGCGAGTGCGTCCGCAGCTTTCTCCGTGCTCACTGCCGCGCCCATCATAAAGACGCCCGGGAGTAAATATGCCTGACTTCTCGCGAACACCGGTTGATTCGCGAGTTCCGCAGCCGTTGCTTGCCAGCGATGTTGCGCGACGCGCGCCAGCAACATTGCGGTGTAAAAGTCGGCATCTGATCTCGCCACACCGCGCACTGCCAAACGAACTTCACTGGTTGGTCCAGGAACATTCACGATTAGCGTGCGGGCGTCTACGGGCTTTGGCTGGATGAAAGTCGTCGGTACGATCTTCTCACTCTTCCGCCACGGACCAAGCAGTTGTCGCACGGTTCGAAATGCACGTGCTCTCGTCACGCCGCCCACGATCGCGAGCGTCGCATTGTTTGAGTTGAGGAAACGGTCATGCGCAAGCATCAGGTCCGCACGGTCGACACGTGCGAGATCTTCGGGCGTCCCACTTGGGAAACGTCCGTACGGAAAATCGCCGAAGAGTCGTAAGCCAATCGCGCGATCCGCGACCATCGCAGGCGACACTGTCACATCGCGCAGGCTCTTGATGCGCGCGTCGCGAATCCGCGCGACGACTTCAGGTGCGAACTGTGTCGACAGCAGGGCGTTTCGCAGGACCGAGATTACTTGTTCGAGTTCGGTGGCCTTGCCAACCATTGTGATCGTGATGGAATCGTAATTAACGCTGACGTCCAGTTTTCCGCCGAGTTCGTCCGTGAAATAGTCGACCGTAGCGGTGTCAGGAAACAGCAGATCGCCAAGAACGGCCATCTCGCCCGACTTGCCGGCAAGATCAAACGCAGCCCCGCTATTGATGCGTAGTTTTACTAATAATTCCGGACTCCCCGGCTGAGGCCAGATGAGCAGTTTCAGGCCGTTCAAAAGCTGCTCTTGTTCCGGTTGTTTCGCGATTTGCGAGAGGGCAGGTTTTACCGGGAGGAGAACCAGCAAAGCTGAGACCAAAAGCCCGCAGACTGTACGGTTTATTCCGGATGTGGACATGGGCAAAACATCTTAGATGCCGTGTGTTTGCCCGTCAACCGTTTGGCTTTTGAACGCATCCTATGCCGTGGTTGCCAGTATTTGTGGGCTTTCCAGCCCGGCAAGCAAGCAAAAGAGTTATGTACTTGCCGCCCCTCGCGGGATTAATATCGCTGGAGCATAAGTTTTTTGCCCCGCACACGAGCTTTTTTTGAGTGACCCCCGTAACTTTTTTTCGGGTCGAGGTAACTACAGCAGGATGCAGTTCCTGCAGGATCGAGTGCTTGATTGCCCGAGAGAACCACAGACGAGGTTTTACTTAAACGAGCAGGAGAGGGTGACCAGGCAGCCTTTCTGGAGTTGTACGACCGACACCGGCAGCCAATCTTTCGATTTGCCTACCGGTTACTCGGCGAAGTTGATATCGCAGAAGACGTCACTCACGACTGTTTTCTGAGCTTGATTCGCAAGCCGGGAAACTTTCGTCCGGAACGTGCTCCTTTGAGAACTTACTTGTTTGCAGCGGCAAGAAATCTGGCGCTGAAGTACTTTCGAGACACGGGTCGCGAGACCACGCTCGATGAAGTCACGGAAGAGCCTCAGGTCTCGCCCCGGCAGGAGCCGTTGCGAAAGCTGCTTGACGAGGAACTTGCAGCGGAGGTGCGACGTGCGGTTTTCACACTTCCGCCGTTGCAACGTGAAGCACTCATTCTCTTCGAATACGAGGGGTTCAGCCTCAACGAGATTGCGGAGATTACGGGTGCGGATGTTGGGGCTGTCAAGGGCCGTTTATACCGGGCGCGGGAACGTCTGAAAAGCATCCTGCGGCCGTATATAGATAGCGGTCAGGAATTGAATCGCGGTCGGGAAATTGTTACTTTGAGGGAGGCCTGAAATGGGCGTTGAGCCGGAAAATGAGTTTGTTTCCGATGATGAGCTCAAGTCGTTGTTAGAACGCTGGAACGCGCCAGGGCCTTCGAGAGTTCTCGACAAGCGAATCGCAACGAGTTTTGCAAGAGAATTTTCAGGTGCAGACGGGCTGTCTCAGTCGGTGCTGCTCCCCCATAGGCGAGAAGAGGTAGTATCGATGAAGTTCTGTTCCAGATGTGAAGAAGAGTTCGCTGACAAGTTCAGCTTCTGTCCTGTTGACGGGACACCACTGACAGCGGTTTCCGCACGAGTC
>DASZDV010000657.1:0-1702 GCA_035941575.1 Pyrinomonadaceae bacterium | reverse complement strand
GTGTGATCCTCTACGAGATGCTGACAGGCATGGCGCCTTTCACAGGCACGAGTGTCGTTGAGATCGCGTTGAAACATGCGAACGATGAACCACGCGCGCCGCGCGAGATCGTCGCGGCTATTCCTCCTGACGTGGAGCGCGTCATCTTGCACGCCCTTGAGAAACAACCGGAAGCACGACCGGCAAACGCTGAAGAGTTTCGGCGCGAACTGTTGGAGACTGCTGATCGGCTGGGCCTCGAACACCAGGCAATCACCAGTGCGCCTGACATCGAGGCGTTGCGCGGCACCGCGCTGCAATCACCGTCGGGCCGTTTGATCGTGGACATCGCGAAACTGCGTGAAACACGGGCCACGGATAAGACTGACAAGAGCGAATAACGTATACTCGGCCAGACGATGAACAGCGTGAAAGCATTTTCCGTGGGCAATGCTACGTTCGGAGATGGCGGGCTGACGGTCATCGCCGGGCCGTGTGTGATCGAGAGTGCGGAACACGCGATGATGATGGCGCGCGAGTGTCTCGAACGCGCGCAAGCCGCGGGCCTCGATTACGTTTTCAAGTCTTCATTTGATAAAGCAAATCGCTCGTCGATTCGCAGCTTCCGCGGCCTCGGAATGGAAGCGGGTCTGGAGGTACTCCAGGAGATCAAGAAAGAACTCGGCGTTCCCGTGCTCACCGATGTGCACGACGTTTCGCAGGTGGAACGCGTGGCAGAGGTCGCGGACGTTTTACAGATCCCAGCGTTTCTGTGCCGGCAAACGGATCTGATCGTCGCGTCTGCGAAATCCGGAAGGGCAGTGAACGTTAAAAAAGGACAGTTTCTCGCGCCGCACGACGCGCGAAACATCGTTGATAAAGTTCGCGAAGCCGGTTGCGAGAAATTGTTGCTGACCGAACGCGGGGCGAGTTTTGGTTACAACAACCTGGTTGTTGACATGCGGTCGCTGCCCATCATGCGCGGCTTTGGCGTTCCGATCGTGTTTGACGTAACACATTCACTGCAATTGCCCGGCGGGCTCGGACATGCAACCGGCGGTCAAGCGGAATACATCGAACCCCTGGCCCGCGCAGGTGTGGCATGCGGTGTGGACGCCGTTTTCATGGAGGTTCACGATCATCCTGAAAAGGCGTTGTCAGACGGTCCGAACGCGCTGCCGCTGAGTCGTCTTCAGTCGCTGCTGTTCATGATTCGCGACATTCACCAGCTTGTCAGTGGCGCGGCGCGAGATTAGTCCACATTAGTTTCTCTCATTTATGAAAACATTTCTTTCACTGGTCCTATTGCTCTGCGTCTGCGCGTACTCCGCCGCGCAAACGACAGCGCCCGTTATCTGGCAGGTGACTTCATTTGACATCGCCGCGAACGTGCAACAGACGGAACGCATTTTAAATGTTGTTGCGACACTGAATGCGACAAACGTTGGCGGCAGCGCAGGCAGAACGTTGACGGTGCGTTTGAGTTCAAAAGCGAGCGTGAAGTCGGTTGCAGTTAACGGCGCCGCCGCAACGCTACGTCCGAGAGCTGAGACCAGACCGGAACTTCAGAGTATCGAGATCCTGTTGCCTTCATCCGTCGCTCCGATTGGCACAACGTCCGTCGCGGTTACTTACTCACTCCCGGTTGAGAGCAACAGCGGACTTTCCGCGATCAGTCCCATCGGCACACAGTTTCTGCCGCTTGCATTCTGGTACCCGATGC
>DASZDV010000656.1:0-4849 GCA_035941575.1 Pyrinomonadaceae bacterium | reverse complement strand
AAGCGCGACAACTTCGGGCGCAGCAGTGAACGCCCCGCGTCTGCGAGCATTCATTAACGCGACGAGTACCTCCAGTCGACGGTCGACGAACTCAGTCAACGGTTTGTTCTCGATTGTTGGCGCAACTAACCGCGAACTGATTTGCTCCGGTAGCTGAAGCCCGTCAATCGGTGTTTTCGCATCGGCAGGAAGCGGCGGAGAGTTCGGCGCTTGCTTCACGAGCGCGTAGCGACTGATGCGTCCGCCGTTTGCGGGAAGTGTCTTGGGCCACGGTCCCTGCGTCGCGTGTTTTTGCAACCCGGCGAGCGATTGCTGAGCGAAGGTCATACCGCGCGCTGGATCGGTTTCGTTTGGATCGAGTGTAAAAATCTGGCCACCCGCATCGGCGCCACGCGAGCGCACAAACAATCGCTGCACTTGCCAGGCACTCACTTCGGTCAACTGTTCGGGAAATTGTTTTGGGTCCGCAGCCGCGTCAAACGCCTGAAGTACGACGCGACCTGTGGCCTGATGATGACCGTGACCGCTGGTTGTGTCGTGATTGGTAATGATCGCGTCTGGCCGCAAACGACGGATTTGCAGCACCATGCGTCGCAGCATCTCGCGTTCGCCCCACGCGCGAAACGTTTCTTCAGCCGATTTCGAAAAACCAAAATCACGAAAGCCGAGAAAGTAAGGTTCTGAACCCTGCACCTCGGCCGCTGCCATCGTTTCCCGTGCGCGAATCACGCCCAGTTCTTCGTAGAGTTCGGGGCCGACGGCGTTCTGTCCGCCTTCGCCAAAAGTTGAAAACAGAGAAACTGTGTGAACCCCGTATTTGCGGCGCAACACTGTCAACGAACTGCCGTCTTCATCGTCGGGATGAGCAGCAACACACATCACGGTCCAGGGGTTCGTGAGATCGAGTAGCGCCTGGTGTAGCTGCGCGTTGTCTGGCTGTACTTGTTGCCCTTGGACCGCGAGAGCCAGAACAAACACCGCGACCAAAATCCGTTTTATCTGTGGAAACATCCTCATCTCAATTTCTCAAGCCTTCCCGCGAAAACCATGCTCACCGAAATAATCACCACCAGCACCACGCCATACGCCGCCGCCGCGCCAAGATTGAAGTCTCTTAACTCAGATGCGATGGCAATGGAGATTGGACGGTTCGCCGGAACGAACACCAGCACCGAAGCCACATATTCGCCCAATGCAATAACAAACGCCAGCAACGTCCCCGCGACCGCTCCCGGCCATACCAGCGGCAACGTGACGCGCGTAAATCTGTGCCACGCACGTGCGCCGAGCGAGCCCGCAGCTTCGGGCAACGCGGGATCAACCTGCTCCATGCTCGCTTGCAGCGCACGCACCACCAGCGGCATAAAACGCAGGAAATAAACAAACGGCAGAATCCAGAAAGTGCCGACGAGAACGAACGAACCCAACAACCAGCTCGACTGTCCGTAAGCTTCAGCGACGGAAACGGCGACAACAGTTCCCGGTAACGCCCACGGAACCAGAATCAGCAATGACAGCAAACGCCTTCCGCCCGTCCCAAGAGCCGTGCGCCTGCTGCGTTCTCGTTTAACCAGCAGCGTGACAACACAAAAACTCCAGATCAACGCGGCTAACGCCGCTATCGCCGACATCGAAAAGCTATTGAAGAAAACTTCAGACGAGTACGGATCGCTGAACAGTCGCTGGTAATTCGCGAGTGTGTAAGCGGAAGGAAGTGTTTGCGTTGTCCATGAGTTTTCGCGCGCGAAACTGACCAGAACCAACGTTGCCACAGGCGAAGCAAGAATGATTGCGAAAACCACAGCGGTAGTCGCCGCGAGCAAACGCGTCTTGCCGCTCGCGATCGTGACGCGCCGTCGCGGCGCTCCCTTCATCGTCGCAGCCGCGAACTTCCGCGTTCCCTCGTAACGTTGAAAAATAATCAAAGCGGCCAGCGAAATCACCGCAAGGATCACAGTTTCAGTGACTGCCATCACCACGTCGCCACGTTGACGCGCCCTAAAAATCTCAAGCGTCAAAACGCGCACGTTTCCGCCGAATAACAACGGCGCGCTGAACGACGCCATGGAAGTCATGAACGTCAGCAACGCAGCGGCGATCAACGAAGGCGTGAGTTGCGGCGCCAGCACGCGAGTGAAAACAAACGTACGCGACCCGCCCAGACTGCGCGCTGCTTCCGCAAGACTCGCGTCAATTCTTCGCAGACCCGCGCCAGTCAGAACGTAAAAAAACGGATACATCGTGTAGGTGTGAAAGAGCAACAACGCGGGCCAGCCTACGAGACGCCACGGAGGGTGTTCGAGTCTGAAAAGATTTTGAATGCTGTGCGCGAGGATGCCGGTCTCACCGGCGAGAAAGATAAACGCCACGGTGCCCACGAGTGGTGGCAGAACGAGTGGCAAAGCGGCAATCGCGGCAAACAGGCGACGTCCCGGAAACGTGAACCGCTCAAAGAGAAACGCCAGCGGCACACCAACGAGTGCGCACAACAAGACAGTCCCGATCGACAAGCCGAGGCTGCTGATAATCGCTTCGATTGCGAAGCGCTGCGACAGCACCTCGCGGTAGTTCGCGAACGTCCATTCACCGGCACGTTGAAACGAGGTGATTACTACGGCTGCATTTGGATAAATAACGCCATAGACAAGAACGACGATCGCCACGACGACTAAAAGGAGTCGATTTGTCTTCATCCCTCTCTAAGCAGCCTCAACCTGTCGGGTCGAAGAATCACAGCGCACTCATCCCCGATCTTCAAATTCTCGCCCTGCAACACAAGCGCCTCAATCACCAACCCGTTCACGTCGACACGGATTGTGGACGTCGCTCCCCCAAAAACTACCTCTGTCACCCTGCCTGGGATCAAATTCTGCGCCGGTTCATTGCCTGGGCTGAGTTGCACATGTTCGGGTCGAATCGCGAGCAACACCGGCTTGTTCAGCGGCGCGAGATCATCGCGAGTAACAGCCACGTGAAGTGTGTGTCCGCCTTCAAGCGTTTTGAACTCACCATCGCTCGTCTTGCTCGAACTCAACCGCATCGCGCGAATCAAATTGTTGCGACCAAGAAAACGCGCGATCTCAACGTCAGCAGGTTGCTCGTAAAGCTCGCCCGGCTTTCCGGTTTGTACGAGCTTTCCACCCACCATCACGCTGATCCGATCGCAAAGGGCAAATGCTTCTTCCTGATCGTGCGTAACGTAAACTGCAGTAAGCCCGAGGCGTGTGACGAGTTCGCGCAGTTCGCGACGCGTCTCTTCGCGCAGCGACACGTCAAGATTCGACAGCGGCTCATCGAAGAGCAGCAGCGCCGGCTCGATCGCGATTGCGCGCGCGATGGCGACGCGTTGCTGTTGTCCGCCTGAGAGTTCGTCGATGGCGCGCTTCTCGTAACCGGGAAGTTGGACCAATTCGAGCGCACTCCCGACCTTTTCGTTAATCTCCGATTTGGCAGCGTGGCGCGCGCGCAGGCCAAACGCGACGTTGTCGAATACGTTCAAATGCGGAAACAGTGCGTAGTTTTGGAAGACCATGCCGAAACCCCGGCGTTCGGGAGGAAGGTTCGTGACGTCCTTGTCTTGAAACAGGATCGAACCGGAGTCGGGCTTCTCCAGGCCCGCGATCATTCTCAGAGTTGTTGTCTTGCCGCAGCCTGATGGACCAAGCAAGCCAAAGAACTCACCTTGTTCCACGTCAAGCGAGACGTCTGCGACCGCTCGTGTTGCGCCGAAGTTGCGTGAGACGTTTCGGAGGGACAGGAAGGCCATCTGCGTAATCTGTGGCTCTATTTGGTACGACCGCGAATTTCAGTATCCCAGAATTTTATCCACTCGGCCCCGTCCTTTCGCAACAGGTCCCAGTCAAGGGGCATGCTATTGAACGGCTCGTTCATCCAGGCAGGAAGTTGTGAACGATCAAGGTCCGTGCGGACGGGAATCCGGTAATACTTGTGTGCGGCGTAAGCAAGACTCTCCGGCGTGGTGACAAACTCGTAAAAGCGTTTGGCCTCTTCTTCGTTTGGAGCGCCGCGAATGATGGCGATGCCGTCGATAATCACGGGAGTTCCGCTCGCGGGCACGCGATAGTCGACCGGAAAGTTCTTCTGCTCCTTGCAGAGCCGAACGTCGGGCATGTCCCAAAGCGTGATGAGCCCTTCACGTCGCGCCAGCTTTTGCATCAGGAGCGTGCCGTCGGCTGTGTACTCGTGAACGTTTGCATCAAGCTTGCGCAGCCAGTCGTAACCAGCGTCAACCTTGCCTGTGTCTTTGTAAAAGCGCCAGATCATCGCGCCGAAGATCGCGCGCATCGTGTCCGACGGATTCGGATTGCGAATCAGCACTTTGTCGCGCCATTTGGGATCGAGTACATCGTCCCAATCGCGCGGCGCTTCACCGGCGCTGACGACTTCGCTGTTGTAAGCGATGACTTGCGGCGTTTCGTAAGTGCCATACCAGCGATCGCTCTGATCGCGCGACGTGTGAGGAACTTTATCTGCCCAAGTGGGCCGGAATTGGGCCAGCAGATTGTCGTCCGCAGCAGTTTGGAAAGTCGTGTGCGACGCGCCCCACCAGAGATCCGCTTGCGGGCGATTTCGTTCGACCGTCACGCGTTCGAGAATCTGGCGCGAGCCCATGTCGAGGAACTGAACATTCGCTTGCGGATACCGTTCCTTGTAACGGGCGATGAAGTCTTTGAGCAGATCCTGCCCGTGGGGCGTGTAGATCAGCAGGCGAGGGCCGCCACCGGCGCCGGGACGACATGAAAAGAAAATAGCGGAAAGAAGAATCGCGAATACAAACAGAACCAGCTTGAGGCGCATCGAAGCGATGCTAACACAGTAGCCAAATTAT
>DASZDV010000655.1:0-3556 GCA_035941575.1 Pyrinomonadaceae bacterium | reverse complement strand
ACTGAGTACAATGCCGTAGCCTTAGGCCGAACAACAGTCTGTTCACTCTCACTAGACTCAGACGCTTTCTCTACGATCGTATCGCTTGGATTGAACGCCGGCGCCGTCCGTCCGGGATCCACGCGAGGTGTGACCATCGTGTGGCCACTCTCCGTCTCATCCCAAACTGCCTGAACACGAAACTCGCCTTTGTTCAGCGTTCCATCGACACGCAACTCGACGGCAAACGATTTAACCGCCAACTGAGTCTGGCCACTCAGCTCTCGCGCTCTTTCAGACAACACGTGAAACAGTCCCTGTTCCAAACCACGGCGTTTATCGCCCTGCCACTCCTTGTCGTCGTCAGGACTCAGGTAGACGATGTACTCGCGCGGAATGTAGGTAGGACCTCCGGGCGGCGTGAACATCTCGCGCTGCATCGCGGCCTCGACTTCGCGCGCAATCTTCACCAGAAACTCTTCCCAAACGCGGCGCGGTTTTGCATGTTCGTCGGCGGCTTCGAGCAGGTCTTCACCTGTCTCGCCGTCAATCCATTTTCTTATCGATTCAAGCAGACCCAATCGTGGTTCTCCTCAAAGCAGTTTAATCAAATCTCACATACCGCTTGTTAATCCAGCCGCGATCGGACGAATAAGGATCGACCTTGGGCCGTGCATGTTCAACTACCTGTATTTCATACCAGTTGTTATCGGCGCTCAATACTTTCACTTTTGAACCCGACTCCGCCAGTCCTATCGGTCCTTGGGAAACGTTGGCGACGGGACGCAAGTTCACATCAGTAGTTGTGAACCCTTCACGTCCGATGAAGACGGGTTCACTGGCGGTGGTAATCTGGGCCAACGGATTCCAACGCGATGTTACGTACTTGTGCGTCGCCAGCAGCATTCCCGAAAACGCCAGGATCAGGCCCGCGGCTACCAGCGCTCTCCGTTTCTTACTCGGCGGCAGTATCTCATCAACTGTAATGCGCTTTCGCTCGCGTCCGTTTACGGACTGTTCAATCGCCTGTTGGCGCGCGCGTAGCTCCATCTGCCTCTGCGCCTCCAGATTGATCGGAACGACGATCCGCGGTCTCTTTATTGTATCTACATCCGCGTAAGTCAATTCGCGCGGCCCGGAAACGGCGAACTGCGGACGCGGTGGCGCGGCTTCAGTGAATTCTTCAGGTTCAATCGACAGATCTTCACTCGGTTTACGACGCGCCTCTGTTTTGGAAACCATCTGCAATGGGCGCGTCGGCGGCAGACTCGCGTCCGACAGCTCGTCCCAGAATTGTTCGACCGTTTGGTAGCGATTTTCGGGCCGGTTCTGGGTCGCCTTTTCCAGCACGCGCAGAACGGCGTCGCCCCAGAACGTCTCGCGCGCAAACGACGGCAGGTCGGTTAACGCGTGTTGCGCAAAGCGGCGTGGCGATTCACCAGCGATCAATGTGTACGTCGTTTTCGCCAGAGAGTAGATGTCTGCGGCTGGTGTAAGTGAGTCGTGTGGAAACTTGAGACCTGTCGTGTCGAGCTGGCCGGTTTGAATCAGCGGATTGTGCTCCGGTGCGGAATAGATGTTGGTCCCGACACGCGTGATTGCGCCTTCAGTGTTATCGAGACGCGCGACGCCGAAGTCGGCGATCTTTACGATCTCGCGATCGGCCGTGAGTAAAAGATTCTGTGGTTTGATGTCGCGATGAATAACGCCGCACTTATGCGCATGCGCGAGGCCGGAACAGACCTGCTCGAGATAAAACAAGGCACGCTGGATCGACAGCGGGCGCAGTCGCGTTAGTGCAAACATGTCGCCGCCGGGCAGGTATTCGAGAACGATGTAATGAAACGTACTGCCGCCGAGATCGATAGCGGTTCCGTGTCCGAGCCGATTTATTACGTTTGGATGTCGAACACGATCGAGCGCCACGGCTTCGTTTTGAAAGTTACTGACGAGCGTTCTTTCCAACTCTATATCCGGCGCGCCTTGTAAATAAAGATTCAACGCCTTGATCACGACGGTCCGCGGAGATCCTTCGGCGGCCGCGTTGTCGTTCGCGACGTAAATCTCGGCATAACTGCCTCGTCCGAGACATTCAAGAACATCGTAGCGACCGTCTAATCTGCTCTGTTGGAGTTTGAGTTCCGACATCTTATCGCCCTGATTCGCATCCTTTGATGCGTCATACCGGATCAGGGTTCAGGGGGCTCACGGTGCTGAGGGGGTGTTTGCGCTGGCGGGTGGTTTCGTCAGCTCTTCGTAGTGGTTGAGTACTTTCCACCGGTCTCTCTGCGTTCTGACACTGATTGCCGCCAACCCAAGAATTGCCTCTTTTTTGATTGTGGCGTTCGCGGGTGATGGAGTTGCATCGGCCTTACTGATGGCCGCGTCAAACGCCTTGCTTGCTTCGTCAGTGTTGCCGGAAAGGAGGTTTGCTCGTCCGTACAGATACAAAAACTCCGGATTCGGTGAATCCAACGGGTTTTGAACGCTCGACTTAACGACCTCCTTCTGCGGCTCGCTCGCCAACCACGCACGCGCATCCTGGTCCACCTGCCGTCGTGCTCTTTCAAACTCCACAAACGGTTCCTCCGGCTTTGCCGGGGCCGCAACCGGCGCTTGCTGCGCGGGTTGAGTCTTCGTCGCAAGGAAGGGAATTCGCTCCTTGTATCGCGCACCCGCGTAAAACGCGCCCGCCAGCAGAACGAGGGCCAGCAATACGCCGAACACTCGTGACACGCCACCGGCGTTTCGTTTCCTTGGTTCGGCGACGTTAAGTGTCTTGTGATTCGCATCGACGTCCGCCGCTGTCGCCGGAATTGCTATGCGCGATCCCGAAACATAACTGCCGTTCGACTGGGTGCCGACGACTGTTTGCATCCCGCCCGCCTGCGCCGCGTAAACCGGTTGCGATTCAGGCGAGATTGTTGGCTCAAGTTCAGCCAGCCGTTCGTCTGCGTTAACGTGTTTGCCGACGCGCACAATCACGACCGTCAGATTGTCTTCCGCCCCACGTTCATAACAGCGTCGCTTCAACTCGCGACACACTTCTTCGAGATCGTTGTTGAGCACCAGCAATTGCCTGATCTCGTTATCCGAAATGTGACGCGTGATGCCGTCCGTACACAAAAGAAACTCTGTGCCTTCGTCGACTTCCATCATCTTCATGTCGACTTCCACAGCTTGTTCGGCGCCGAGCGCGCGACTGATCACATTCTTGCTGGGATGATTTGCGGCCTGCTCCGGCGTCATTCTTCCGGCGCGCACTTCTTCTTCCACGATCGAGTGGTCTTCTGTTTCACGGTGCAACTGACCGTCAGGCGTGAGGCGATAAAGACGTGAATCACCGACGTGACCGAACGTCGCTACGTTGTCTTTAAGATGCAGCGCCACGATCGTGGTGGCCATCATGGAAAACTTCGCGTGCTCCTGGGCCATCTGGTGAATTGAGGCGTTGGCACGCTGAATGGCCAGCTCCATCAGGTCTTCAACATCAGCACCGTCGGTCTGGTGACGAAAAGCCTCATCCAGAACTTCGATCGCAGTTTGAGAAGCGACTTCGCCGGCTTCCGCGCCGCCG
>DASZDV010000654.1:0-7099 GCA_035941575.1 Pyrinomonadaceae bacterium | reverse complement strand
GTGATACTGCGCGGTTGCGATAACGTTAGCGCAGGATCAAGCAGCGCAACTCGAAAGGCAGCTTTCGGATCGCCGCACGCCATTTTCACGTGCGTATCTGCGCAGGAAATAAGCGCGTAACTTTGGGCCTCACTGCCAGTCCCGGCGGTGGTAGGAATCGCGATCATCGGCAGCATCGGCTTGTTCGCTTTGCCGTAACCGCGATAGTCCTGCATGCGGCCGCCATTCGTCAGCAGGAAGTTAATGCCTTTAGCGCAATCCATTGAACTCCCGCCACCGAGTCCGATGATGGAATCGACGTTCTGCGTGGCGACGAACGCCGTGCCCGATTCAATCATTCGTGTGTCGGGATTGACTTCGAAGTCATGAAACCGAACGACTTCGATGCCGGCGTTTTGTAACGGAGTTACTGCTTCGTCGACGTGTCCTGAGGCAAGGAGTCCGTGATCCGCGACCAGCAGGGTGCGACGAAATCCGAGTTCGGCGGCCAGGGTTCCGAGTTGGCTGATGGTGCCCGCGCCAAAGATCAGGCGAGTCCGTGGTTGAAAATCAAAACTTCTCATTTGTACCTTCGCCACAAAGAAGCACAAGAAGCACAAAACTGTCTTGTGCCTCTTGTGCTTCTTTGTGGCCCATAATTCTAGTTTCGCGCGCGCGCTCGTGCTGTGGAGGGTTTCGCAGTCGGAGTTTCGCTCAATGCATAGAGCTGATTGCGATTGGAAATGAACAGCGCGCCGTTGGCCGGAACAGCAGTCGAATAGACCGAACTGCCCATGTTGATCTCGGCGAGCACCTTCTTCGTTTTTCCTTCCTGCATGATCAGGACGTCGCCGTCTTCATCGCCGAGATAGATCTTGCCGTCGATGAGCATCGGCGATCCCCAAACCGCCGCGAACAGGTCGTGCACCCAGTAAACCTGCCCCGTCTTCGCGTCGAGTGCGTGCAGAAAACCGCTGAAGTCGGCTTCATAGACGATGCCGTCTTTGATTGCCGGCGTGGAGATTGAGCGACGAATCTTATCGTAGTGCCAGACGAGGCCCGTCTGCGTGATGTCGCCGCGCTTTGTGGCGTCGATGCAGTACATGTGTCCCACGCCTTCGCCGTGTTCCGGATCCTGCCCGTTCGCGATGTAAACGCGATCCTGGTAGACGACCGGCGTGCTGATCAGTTCGTTGCGCGTCTTGGGCCAAACGGAGTCTTTCGGATTGGTATCAAACTCCCACAGCTTCTTGCCTGTGAGTGCTTCGTAACCGCGAATCCAACCGTCGCCCTGGGCATGGACGAGCTGGACCACGCCGCCGATTGTGCCCACGGTCGGTGACGACCACTGGCCGTGCAGGATTCTGTCGAACACCGAGTTATCTTCCCACACGAGTTTGCCGGTCTTCTTGTTGACTGCGATGATTGCCGGCGCCTTGGGCGACGGGATGTTGACGTGGCTTTCGTCCTGGCCGTTTGAAGTGCTTACGAATATCAGGTCGCCGTACATCACTGGCGACGAGTTCGCGAGATTGTGCGGCAGTGAGCCGACTTCCTCGATCATGTCGAAACGCCAAACGACATCCGCGTTCGTTTCGCCCGTTAGTTTCTCGTCGGTCACTGGCCCATCATTCTCTTTATCGCGGAATCCCTGTGTGTCGAGACACATCAACTCAGCGCGATTCGAGACGTAATAAAGCCGGTCGCCATCAACCAGCGGTGACGACGCAACACCCTGGTATGGCCAGTCGTTCACACGTCCGGCGGCCAGCTTGTCATGGACCATCTGCCACATGAACTGGCCGTCCGACTCACGAAACGCCATCACCACGCCTTTGTCGCCGGTGATCTTCGGGTCGCGTACTCCTTCGTTGTTCGTACCGACGAAGACCATTCCACCGGACACGACCGGGTTACCGTAGGTTTGCGAGCCGAGTTGAGCGACCCATTTGATGTTCTTCTTGGTCTTGACGTCCCAACTCGTAGGCAAACCTTTCATGTTGGACGTCATGTTGCGATCGGGAGTGCCGCCCCACATGGGCCAATCTCCGGAGCCGGGATCCGAAGCAGACGCGATGGGAACGAGAAGGTAAGCGCCAACGCAAAGAATTAGTGCGATAAGTAAGAAAAGATTTTTGACTTTCATTTGTTTGCGTACACCTTTATGTTGTCGAAGTAGAGTTCGGCGAGACCGTTGCCGAAGATGCCGGGCGCTCCCTGGCGGTTGGGAATCGGATCGATGCGTTCAATCATCCACGTTGCGGGGTCGGCCTCACCCGCGGGCCAAACTTTTCCACGCGCACGTGTCTTGCCGTCCGGCAGGTTTTGAACTTCGAGCTTCAACCGGTACCACGTGTCGGGCTTCCACGCATAAGGCATTGACATTGTGCGCTTCGTTTCGGGTTGCCACGGTTCGAGATTCAGCAGTTGGTGGTTGCCGTAAAGAGTCAACACATAGCGCTGCGCGATAACCCCGGCGTCGCCTTGCTGGCGTCGTTTCTGCGTTGCAGAGACATCTGCTTCAACCGTGTAATCGGACCAGTCTGACGGTCCCATGTAAGCACGCGCGCGACTCAGCAACGACGAACCTTCAGTCAGTTTCGCCAGCACCTTGTTTCCGTTTTGATCGCGCACAGCAAATTTCATCGTGGTGTTGACCTAGGTCGGCGGCAAAGAGTTCGGCGCCATTGCGTCGAAATTCTCGCTCCACGGAAGCGGTGGAAACACGCGCACACTGGCGGTGCCGGTAATGCCGTTTACAGCCGCCTTTACGAGTCCTGCCTGAGAGATCGCATCGGTTGATGCGGTGAACTGGCCGTTCGCAATCGTGCCTTTCAGTTGATCGAGAGACCACTGAGCTGCTGGTTCCTCACGAATGAAATTGCCTTGTGCGTCGAACAAACGCGCTCGAAAACTGACTTTGTCACCGGGTTTCAGCATCAATTCTGTCGGAACCACTTGCACGTAAGTAGCAGGATCCGCACTTACTGTCGTCCCTACAGCCGCTTCCGATCTCTGCGTCGAATTGTTCTGGGTTTTCTTGCCGATGCAATACAGCGCAGAGTCACTCACCATAAACACGCGTCCATTTGAAACTGCGACCGAACCGATGATCGCCTCTGGACGTTGTTCCGTGCCGAGTTGATCCTGATCGAGAATCTCGGCGCCGGTTGGACCAGGTTTGAGAATAAAAAACTTTCCATTCTCCGTACCGACGTAGAGTTTGCCGTCAGCGAGCACCGGCGACGCCTTTTGAATCGTGCCGAGGTTTTGCAACCACAACTGTTTTCCGGTATTGACGTCGAACGCGGCAATGTTGGCGCCGTTATCCAATTGATACAGACGATCGCCGTCGATGACCGGTGACGAGAAGCCGCCCTGCCAACCGTAAACGGTCCACTTCACCTGCTCTTTCTTGATCTCTCCTTTTGCAGTTGCGTCGACCGCAACCATCATCCCCATCTCATTCGAGTCGAGATTTTCTTCGCTGTGCGTCAGGATGGCGGTGGTGCCTTTGACGACCACACCGGTGTTTAGTCCACGTTTACTAATCTCATACTTCCAGACCGGCTCACCCGTTTGCGCTTTGATCGCATGGACCACGCCGTCGCTTGCGCCCTGAATCAACAAGCGAGTGCCGTTGACGTTGACAATGATTGGCGGAGCGTAGGTCGTGTCGTACGGACGGCCACCGGGAGCGCTTATCCACATTGTCTCGCCCGTCTTCTTGTCGAAAGCCATGAAACGGTGCGCGCCGCGACCGTGTTGTCCCCACTGAAATGTCACGCCGCTGATGATCACGAGATCACCGTCGATGATTGGAGAAACGGTGCGGCCACCGTGCGTCGTGAGTAGACCGAAATCTTCACCGAGCGAGCGTTCCCACAGCACCTTTCCATCGCGATTCAAACCCAGCAGATTTCCGCCCACGCCAAAAACGTAGACGTTGCCGGTCGCCGGATCGCCAACCGGCGAGGCCCAACCAACGCGATGCGGCGGCACATCACTGAGGTAAACGTTGAAACGATGTTCCCACAGCAGCTTTCCGGTGTCCGCGTTGAAGCACATGATTCGTTCCTGCAACGTGTAGCCCTGGCCGGCCGAGTTTTGCAGGTAAACGCGATCGCCCATCACGATCGGTGCTGAGCGTCCGCCGTACGGAGCTTTCCACGCGAGGTTATCGCCGGTGGGTGACCATTTCTCCGGCAGATTCTTTTCTGTCGAGATGCCATCACGCGCGGGACCGCGCCACTCGGCCCAGTCATTCGCGATCATGGCCGAGAATGCAAGGCACAGATTCAAATAAATGGAGATGAAGGTAGTCATTTTAGGAAACCGGTCTCGGACTTAGGATGAACTAATGTTTTCGCTTGCAACCCTAAGGATGTAGAATACGTAAGCCTACGTTGCTGCGTTACATTATTTTCCGGTGATTCTAACAGGTTCCGCCTCATCCGTTAATCTGGCGTGATTTGATCTTGTGAACAGGAGAAACCATGGTGCTCCCTAAGGTATTCCTCTTTTCGCTTCTGCTTTCGCTGCCCTTGCAGACAGCGACTCCTTCCAAACAGGAATTGAACGATCAATTCTTCGAAGCAGTTCGCAAAGGCGACGCAGCGGCAGTTACGGCCCTGCTCGACAAAGGCGCGGACGTAAACGCAAAGTTTCGCTACGGCACGACGGCACTCTTCAAAGCTGCTGAACGCGGCCATGCGGACGTTGTCAAAATTTTGTTGGATCGCGGCGCGGACGTGAAGGTGAAAGACACGTTCTACCAAGCCACCGCTATGACGTGGGCGCTCGACGGTAAACACGTCCCAGTCGTGAAGCTGCTGCTGCAAAAAGGCGGAGGCGACGTTAACGATGTACTGATCACCGGCGTCCGCGAGAGCAATGCGGAATTGGTCACAGTCGCGCTCGAGACGGGCGGCGCTTCAGCGCAAACGCTCACGGCAGCGCTGGCTCTTTCATCGACGGAAGAAAAGAACGCCGCAATTACTGAAATGTTGAAGAAGGCTGGCGCCACGCCGCCGATGCAAGTCGATGCGGCCATACTGCAAACTTACGCCGGCAAGTACAAAGGAGATCCCGGGCCGGAAATTTCGGTCAGTGTGAAGGACGGAAAGATTTTCGCCCTTCTTGGCCGCGAGTCGTATCAGCTAATCGCCACCGACCAAACGACGTTCCGGCCGATCGCATTTCCCGGTGTCTCGATCGTTTTCAACAGTGAAGCGGGCAAAGTTACCAGCGCCACAATGAAGCAGGGACCGAACACTACTCAACTAAAGCGGATCGAATAACCAGAGGTTCTAATGAAACGACTACCACTCTCTTTCGTTTTACTCGCCATCGTTGTATCCACCGCATCCGCACAAAACTGGCCGCAGTTTCGTGGACCAGGCGCAACGGGCGTCGTCGAGAGTCCCGGACAGCCGGTGAAATGGGACGCAGGAGCGGCGCAGAACGTCCGCTGGAAAGTCCCGATTCCCGGTCTGGCCCATTCGAGCCCCGTTGTGTGGGGCAACAAGATCTTCGTTACCACTGCCGTCAACAGTTCCAAGGATGAAACTCGTTTCGGACTTTACGGTGATGTTGCTCCAGTCAAAGACGACCCGAAGCACACCTGGAAGGTCTACGCGATCGACAAGCAGAAGGGCACGATACTTTGGGAGCGCGTCGCTTACGAAGGCATTCCGAAAGTGAAACGCCATCCAAAGTCTTCACACGCGGCGTCGACGCCTGTCACTGACGGCAAGTATCTGATCGCGATGTTCGGTTCGGAAGGTCTCTACGCCTACGACCTCAACGGCAAGTTGCTGTGGAAACAGGATCTGGGCGTCCTCGATGCGGGCTGGTTCTACGACGTCGATTATCAATGGGAGTACGGTAGCTCGCCAATCATCTACAAGAACCTCGTCATCGTTCAGGCCGACATTCAGAAGAATTCATTCATCGCCGCGTACGATCTCAAAACAGGCAAACTCGCGTGGAAGACTCCGCGCGAGGAGATACCTTCCTGGGGAACGCCGACAGTTTATGAAGGTAAGCAGCGCGCTGAGTTGATCACCAACGGACCTAAAGCGATTCGTGGTTACGATCCAGCGACCGGAAAAGAACTGTGGCGGCTCGGCCCGATGTCGGAGATCACAACGCCAACTCCTTTCGCCGCTTTCGATTTGATCTTCGTCACGAGCGGTTACGCTCCGATTCAACCAATCTACGCGATCAGGCCCGGCGGTAACGGCGACTTGTCTCTGAAGGATGGAAAGGAATCGAACGAGTTCATCGCGTGGAGCAAACAGCGCGGTGGCCCATACATGCCCACGCCGATCGTCTACGGCGATCTGCTTTACACCTGTTCGAATCAAGGTGTGCTTACCGCGTACAACGCAAAAACCGGCGAACGCGTGTATCAGGAAAGACTCGGCGGCACAGGCGGCGCGTTCACTGCTTCGCCGGTTGCGTCAGATGGAAAGATTTATCTTGCCAGTGAAGACGGCGATGTGTTCGTCGTGAAGGCTGGACCAAAGTATGAGTTGCTCGCGAAGAACCCTGTCGGCGAAGTGATGATGGCGACGCCCGCGATCTCGGATGGTGTTGTTATTGTTCGCACAGTGTCGCATTTGTACGCCTTCGGGGCTGGGGATAAAAACGAAACGAAGAACAAAGGATCAAACCAGTGAAAGTGTCACGTACAATCAGTCTAGCTCTCCTTGCAGTGTTTGCACTTACGACAGCCGGATCGGCGGCGAACTGGCCGCAATGGCGAGGCCCGGATGGTTCCGGGATCTCAAATGAAAAGAACCTTCCCGCAGAGTGGACTCCGACGAAGAACATTAAGTGGAAGACTCCGATCACGGGCCGCGGCCATTCATCTCCAATCGTGTGGGGCAACCGCGTGTTCGTGACAAGCGCCGTCGAAGGCGACGTCGTTCAGGGCGCGAAGGCAGTGAAGCACGTGAGCGAAGGCAAGGAGTTCTTGCATCCGGACAGCATCGGCGCGGATCGCAAACACACCTTCAAAGTGATCGCGTTGAATCGCGATTCTGGCAAGATTCTGTGGGAAGCAGTTGCGTGGGAAGGCACACCCTACGACAACCGGCACCGGAAGAGTTCTTAC
>DASZDV010000653.1:0-5618 GCA_035941575.1 Pyrinomonadaceae bacterium | reverse complement strand
TTAGACGTTTCAGGGTTATTGAATGCGTCTGACGTTAGTGTCTTCAGTTCGCGTTCGGAAGGTTGTCCTAACGCAGTGCTCGAGAGCATGGCGGCCGGATTGCCAGTAGCGGGTACTGACATTCAGGGCATTCGAGAAGTTGTTGGTCCACGAGGCGTGCAGTTTTTGGCTCCCGCAGGTGATGCCGATTCGCTTGCCGCCGTGCTTATCAGCCTCGCCAGTGATCCAGAACTTTGCGCGCGCGCCGGTGCTGAGAATCGCAGTCGCATCCGCGAACGCTACGACGCTACGCGCATGTGTAGGGAAACGAGCGAGCTGTTGACTAATATCTATTCGGAGAACGAGCGATGTCTTATATCAAGCAACGCATCATCGCTGTCCTATTAATTCTGTTTTCCGCCGCCATGATCTATTACGGTTGGTACCGGTTGCGAGAAGAAGGAGTTTATTCGCTGAAGATGGCGGCGTTTGCGCCGCTTGGTGTTGTGGGCGGGATCTTTCTCCTGTTGTTTCCATCAATGGCGGGCAAACCAAACACAACAAAGGAGCGAGTAATCGTCTTTCTGGTTTTTGCCATCGGAATCGTTGCCGGACTGATCAACTGGTTTCTGATGGATCCCGGCTTTTTCGGATGGAACTGAGAGGCGGACAAGTCTGATGGATCTGTTGTGGCAAGAGTTGACGTTAGGGCTGAGCTCGGGCCGGCAGACTGCACAGATGCTCATTCGAGTAATCGTAGCCGTGGTGCTCGGTTATCTCGTTGGCATGCAACGCGAGAAAGCAGGAAAACCTGCCGGTGTGCGGACGCACATGCTGGTGTGCCTGGCGACTGCTGTTGTGGTTTTGGCGTGTGCGGGAACGGGGATGAACCTCGACGCGCAATCGCGCGTGATTCAGGGGATCGTTACCGGAATCGGTTTTATCGGCGCCGGCTCGATTCTCAAGTTAAGCGATCAACGCGACATCCAGGGACTAACAACTGCCGCCGGACTCTGGATGACTGCTGCGATCGGCATCGCCTGTGGTGTGGGAACAGTCGGCATCGCATTGATTACCGCCGTGTTGACAGTTATTGTGCTGGCTCTGGCCGGTGTTATCGAGAACCGTACGCAGAAGAAAGATCAAAAGTAGAAAGCAGCATTATGTGTCGAAATATCAAAACGCTTCATAACTTCCAACCGCCTGCGACCGAAGAAGAGATTCGCGCGTCGGCAATTCAATTCGTGCGCAAGCTGAGTGGGTTTACGAAACCTTCGAAGGCGAACGAAGCAGCGTTCAATCGTGCAGTGGAAAAGGTGACGGGCGCAGCAGAGGAACTGCTCGATTCACTGGTTACCAATTCGGCACCGAGAGATCGTGCAATCGAGGCGGCCAAGGCGCGGGCGCGCGCAGCAGAACGTTTTCACACGGTGCCCGCAAGTTCAGGCGACTGATGTCCGAGCCGAACCTCACCACGTGGCCGGATCTTTTCGTTGTCAAACAGTTCCTCACGCTTGTAGCTTGCAGAGACCTCGTAGCTGAATTGAGTGTAGTGCAAGCCGATGCTGCGACGGTTTATGGAAGGGCCAGTTCAGGTTTGGTCGATCAAAGCGTTCGCCAAACACTTCGTCTGCGGCCTTCAGACTCAACGCGCGAACGCATTATCCAGCGTTTGTTGGACCACAAGACAGCGTTGGAGCAACATTTCAATCTCGCGCTTGGTGAATGCGAGGAGCCACAGTTTCTTCGCTATCGTGAGGGCGACTTTTTTGTTGCCCACCAGGATGGAAACACTGGACTGTTAAGACTCGACACCGAAAGCCGTCTCGTGTCGATCGTCATCTTCTTGAGTCGCGAATCAGAGACGCCTCAACCCGATGCTTATTGTGGCGGCGCATTAGTGTTCACCGATCTGCGTCCTGCGACGAGTGGCGGCAAATTTCGCCTGCAAGCCGAGCCCGGCACTCTTGTGGCCTTTCGCGCCGAAACCACGCACGAAGTCACGCCGGTCACGCACGGCGAACGCTATTCAATCGTCTCCTGGTTCAGGTGAGTTTTTCTATGCGCTAGTCGTAGAATCCGTGTAATCTGTGGCCCAAAGACTGCACATGCAAAGTGAAGAGGTTTTGACGCTGAACGAATCGAAGGCCGTTCCCGCGATCTTCTGGGGTGGACTGATTGCCGGCGCGCTCGACATCATTGCCGCTTGCGTCTCGTCGTGGTTGCGAGCCGGCTTTCCTCCGACGCGAGTGTTGCAATCAGTTGCGAGCGGAATACTTGGCGCTGCTGCCTATAGCGGTGGAGCGAAGATAGCCGTCCTCGGTCTTGCGCTTCACTTTTTTATTGCTACAACATGGACCACGGTCTTTTACTTCGCTAGCCGAAAGCTGCGCTTTCTGATTGAACGGCCGGTTACGTGGGGTTTGGTCTATGGCCTGATTGTGTACGCGTTCATGAACTTCGTCGTGTTGCCGCTGTCGGCGTTTCCGCAACGCACGCCCCCGCGTTTATCCGGACGGATCATCGGTCTGCTGATCATTATGTTCTGTGTTGGGTTGCCGATTGCTTTGATCGTGCGGCGGTTTTCGAGGCGATCATGATTCACGTGTTGTTCGCGCTCTATCTGTCGCTAAACACCGTTCCTGTGATCACGTTGCAACGGACGGGATGCTTTGGCGATTGCCCGATTTACAAAGTGGCGATTTACGACGATGGCCGCGTGGCATACGAAGGCGTGGAGTTCGTCAAACGTAAGGGTCAAGCGAAGGGCCAAATCACGACGGAGGCGTTGCAAGAGTTGGTTCGTGAGTTTGAGAAGATCGATTACTTTAACCTCGAAGACAATTACGGCGGCGATAGTAGACTCTGTCCCGAGTCGTGGACCGATTATCCGTCCGCGACCACATCTCTGAACTGGAAAGACAAGAAGAAAACCGTGCGCCACTATCATGGCTGCCGTGGCTCGGCTCTGTTGGATCAGCTTACCGCGCTCGAGGACAAGATCGACAAAGCCGTGAATACCAAACGCTGGATCGGATAGCCTTTCTTGGAGACTGCCAATGAAAAAGCTGTGGCTGATTCTGCTGTTACTCACTCTCTGCTCTAACGTCCAATCACAATCCAACATCAAGGCGCTCGTCGGCGGAACGCTGATCGACGGTTACGGCAGCAAGCCGATCCGCAACAGCGTGATCATCATCGAAGGCGAACGGATAAAAGCTGTGGGCCAGGTTGGCACGCTCGCTATTCCGCGTGGCGCGGAAGTGATCTCGACCGAAGGCATGACCGTTTTGCCTGGACTCTGGGACATGCACGTGCACCTGATGATCAACGGTCACAGTGATTACGCGCATTGGGACAAGACTTATCCGCCGTTGATGGAGACGGTGATCATGCCTGCGTCGGCGAGGCAGTTGTTGATGGCGGGCATCACAAGCGCGCGCGATCTTGGAGCACCGCTGAAAGCGAGTATTGCAGTGCGAGATCGGATCAGGAAAGGCGAGATTTCTGGTCCCACTTTGTACGTGTCAGGCCCATTCATTCAACACGAACCGTATCCGGGTACTGATTATGTTCGTTGGGGCGTGAAAGGAGTTGAAGACGCGCGTGCAAAGGTGCGCACGTTGGCTGAAGCGGGAGTTGACGTCATCAAGTTGATCGATCAGGACCTGATGACGATGGAAGAAGTGCAGGCCGTTGTTGATGAAGCGCACAAACGTAAGTTGCCGGTGGTGGCCCACTCGCATCGCCCGGAGGAGATTCGCCGCGGATTAATGGTTGGAGTCGATTGTTTCGAACACACCGGACTTGCCACGGCGCCTGAATATCCGCCGGAGTTGATCGCGATGATTCGCGAGCGTACCGCGAAGATGAGTCTTGGACCACTGTTCTGGACGCCGACGGTGCAGGGACTGTTGAATTATGAATACGTACGCGACAACCCTGAGCAACTGGATGATCCATCGTGGCAGGTTGGTCTGCCGCAGTCGATCGTTGACGACATAAAGGCGTCGCTAAAGAATCCCGATCGACTGTCGTATTACCAGATCACGCCGATGCGGCGGCCGACGCTGGCTCGCAAGATCCAGCAACTCTCCGAGTCAGGAGTAGTGCTCTTGATCGGTACGGATAGTGGCATTCCAATGAACTTCCACAGCCAAACGACCTGGCGCGAACTGGATGCCTGGGTCAATGGTTTCGGTATCGATCCGATGGTTGCGATCCGCGCGGCAACATACTGGCCCTCAGTAGCAATGCGCGTGTCAGATCAGGTTGGTACCGTAAGCGAAGGCAAGTACGCCGACATCATTGCGGTGAGAGGCGACGTCCTGCGGCACATTGATCTCTTGCAGAACGTGGATATCGTGATCAAGCACGGTCGAAGGTGGAAGTGATCTACTTTGCTTGAAAGATCAGATCATCAGGCGCCGCGTCTATTCGCCGGCAACTGCCGTTGAAGCAGGCGCCTTCTTCAACAACCAACGCGGGGGCGGCGACTTGGCCGCGAACGTTTGCGGTGCGGCCGAGGACCAGTTGTTTGCTCGCGAGAATGTCGCCTTCAACTGTCCCATTGATCTTTGCGACAGCAACTTTTATTACCGCTTTCGTAACTTCCGCCCCGGTGCTGATGATCAGCGTACCGTCAGGTGAAGTGACGTTGCCGGAAAAATGGCCGTCAATTCGCAGCATCGACTTGAAACAGACTTCGCCGGTGAAGTTGACGACGTCACCCACAAATCCAAGCCAATTGTCCTTGTTTACGTTCGATCGGGGGCCATTAACGAGCGTGGGCTGGCCGCGTTCATCTCTGCTCGCAACTGCTTGAGTAGTCACTGCTGCTGCCCTCTCTTCTTGCTTCTTCTGTAAACCGTTGATTGCTTTCAGGTGGGATCGGGAGCCGCCGGGTGCCGCCGCCGCTGTTACTGACCGTCAAAACTTGCTAAATCAACTATAACACTCGCTGTTCTCCGAGCAATGTTACGATTAGATTGCCGTTCGAAGGCAAAAGAACAATGAAAGATTCAACAAGCGAGGCGCGGTCTGGTTGAAATTATATCTACACCTTCCGCGGCGCGTTTTGTTCAGGCGGAAAGTCTCAGCCACTATCTTCGCGAGAAATAACGTTCATGAACATTCGCACGCAGATCGAGCCCGGCGACGTCGGCTACATCATCTACCTTCACGGCCTCCTATATGCGCGTGAGTATGACCTGGATAGAACGTTCGAAGGTGACGTCGCGATAAAGATGGGCGAGTTCTTAAAGGCGTACGATCCAACCAGGGACCACTTCGCGATCGCAGAGATGGACGGCCGCACTGTCGGCTGTATCTTCATCAACGGCCTTTCAGACGAAATCGCGCAGTTGCGCTGGTTTCTTGTTCATCCTGATGCGCGCGGCCGTGGCCTGGGCCATCAACTCATCAACAACGCAATCGAGTTCTGTCGCGATCGCGGGTTCGAGAAAGTCCGCCTGTGGACCATCAGCGAGTTAAAAACAGCCGCACATCTTTACAAGCAAGCCGGATTCGTTGTCACTCGTGAAGAGACGCACGAAATCTGGGGCGCAACGCGCACGGAACAGGAGTACGAACTACAACTATAAGGCGACAATCTGTGGCTAAATTCGATCTCCACACGC
>DASZDV010000652.1:0-7460 GCA_035941575.1 Pyrinomonadaceae bacterium | reverse complement strand
CAATCCCTCCTCAACAAGCGCGTAAGTCAAATAACCGTGGCCCAGTTGCGCCGCTTCGAGCGCCGCCTGAAAACTCTGCGCGGCGGTTAAAATGTACATGCCTTTTTCGTAAGCGAGTTGGGCCAGACCTTTCGAGTTCATTGGACCACGCCGCTTCTCTTCCGCCTCAAGCGCCTGACCTGAATTACACGCGTCAATGATCAGCAATAAGTGGCCGGCATCCAGTCCTTCCACGGCAGATTCCAACTCGAGGTCGGAAATGCTGTGCGCCAGCATCGTCTTCAGTCCTTCTTCGGTTAACTTCGTGCGATCACCCGTGTAACCCAGATCGTGTGGAATGAGATAGAAACGTTGTGACTGCGCGGTTCCGTGTCCCGCGTAATAGATGATCACAGTGTCTTCCGGCTCGACCCGCTTTAGAGAATCGAGTGGACCGGCTTTCAACGAAGGCGCGCCGGGTTCGCCGGCTAGTCGTTTGATAGCCGCGAGAATATTTGCCTTAGTCGCGTCCTGGTCCAACAGTTGGACCACCTCGACGCGCTCAAACTCACCAACCTGCGTTTGCCTGCGACGCACTTCTTCACCAAAACTGCGCGCATCCGCCGTCGCGTACTTCAGGTTGTATTGCGGATTGGCATACTCATTCACGCCAACCGCAATGATGTAAGCCGTGCCTTTGCGCTTCAAACTATCAGCGCCTGTAAACACCAACGGCGCGTCTTTGCTTTTAACGTTGTCGCGATTAAAAGCGTACGCCACGAGCCGATTTGGTCCGGCGGTGACAGTGATCTCTTCCTCGAATGACACTGAAGACTGACCCTTCAGCACGTCGCCGTGCCAGACCTTCACCAGTGAGCCGTTGCGAAACAGCCGCACATCACGCGCGCCCGCGCCTTGTGGATTCTCTTTGTCCGCGGGAGCGTCCGTAACGTCGATCTTCACTTTCACCGTTCGCGTCGCTACGGCCGCATCGGGCGCTTGCTGGCCACCTTGTGGCGGAATGAGCGACAACTTCACGATCGGTTGCCGTCGATCTTTCTTTGACACGTCCTGCGACACGCGCGGGCGCTTTCCTGCAAACACGTCTGACAACAAACCCGGGTAGTAAAACTCGTTGAAGAACCACTCGATCGGCGCAACGTTGAACGTCTCCTGGTTGTAACGCCAAAGAATCTGGTTCCACGAAACGGGCGTTCCGTCAAACAGACCTTGCGGCGTAACGACCATCCATTCGCCCCCATCGTCCAGCGAAATCAGCGTCAACAAGTGTTCGCCTGTTTTTGCATCCCACAAGAACGTGCTGCCGTCTTCGCCTGCCGAGGCAAACAAACGGCCATCCGGACTGAAATCGAGCGATTCAATGTTTGACGTATGGCCTGTTAGTGTGACGAGTTCGCGGTTAGTGCTGAGGTCCCAGATCTTAATCGTGTTATCGGTGCCGCCTGTCGCGAGCAGTTTGCCGTCGCGACTAAACACTACTTTATCTACAGCACGACCGTGGCCTTTCAACGATCCGATCTCGCGGCCGGACGCAACGTCCCAAATCTTCACCTGACCGATTGCTTCTACTTTCAGATCCTTCAACAGGTCCTGCGGATCACTCGACTTCGAGCCTTTTGGCTTTTTGCCACTCATCGCGCCGCTCATCATTGCAGCAATATCGATATTCGCTTTCGACTCAACACCACCGGTAACAATCGTGCGTCCGTCAGGACTGAAAGCGAACGACGTAACCGTCTTGCCCATCGTACCGGCGGCCAACCCGCCGATCGTGTTGGTCATCATCGCAGCGAGGTCAGCCATGTTTGGCATCTGCGGCATCTGACCCGGCCTGATGACTGGTGCAGTGATTGAACTCATCGGTGAGCTCGTCAGGTCGCGCAACTTGCTTCCCGATTGCACGTCCCAAAGCGACACCTGGCCCATCGCTCCCATCGTCGCGATTACACGACCGTCAGCACTGAAAGTAGCATCGCTGGGGATTTCGTTAGTTGCCAGTGACCGCAGTTCGCGTCCGCTCTTAACGTCCCAGATCTTGATCTGACTGCCACGCGCGTACGACGTTGGACTCACCGGCGCCTGTCCATGAAGATCCACGGCGCCATACACAAGCGCAAGCATCGTCCCATCTAAACTAAAGCGCATTTTGTCGACGGGACCCGTTTCGCCGGCCGGCGCAAGCTGATACAACTGTTTTCCACTCGGCGACTCAAGCAGCGAAACCACGTTGTTTCCCGGCGTCATCAGCGCTACCACTCGTCCGTCCGGACTCGGAACTCCATACGTTTTGTAGGTTGACGACGACAGGGGTGTCACCCGCAGGCCGCGACCAGTGCGCAGGTCCCAACGCGTGCGGCCGCCGGACGAAAGCTGTGTTCCGTCCGCACTGAACGCCACGTTGTAGGCCATGTTTGTGCGGCCGTTCAGGCTCGACACCTTCTTGCCCGTTTCAGCTTCCCAAATAGTCGTGTCCGTACCGAAGCCACCCGTCGCGATCCGTTTTCCATCTTCGGTGAACACAATAAACGCGTCGACCTGCGCAAACGCGCCGATGTTTGGAACTTTCAACTGCGTCAACTCACGACCACTCGCAACGTCCCAAATCTTCACCAGATAATTTTCAGACAACGCGAGCAACCGGCCGTCGCGACTGAATTTGACCTGACTGAATTCTTTTGCAGTGGGCCCGAGGTTCTGTTCCTTCTTCGCATCCACATCCCACAACTTCAAACGTTGCTCGACGATTCCCGCTGCAAGCACGTGTCCGTCAGGGCCAATTGAAAAGCTGATCGTGTCGACGCGGTCGTTTGAGATCTTGACGCGTCGCACTTCACGTCCACTCGCCAGATCGATCACACGAACGTGAGCTTCCGTGTCATTCAAAAGCGACACGAGTTGCGTACCATCGGTAGAAATTGCGAATCCACCGTCGGTGCCGTTGTAGCCGGAAGTCTCGATCGAACTCGCTTCCAACGTGCGCAATTCGCGCCCGGTGTTTACATCCCAAACACGAGCCGCGTCGCTCACGGTCACAATGCGATTATCGGAAGCGAAGCCGATGAAATAGACGCCAAATGCCGCGGTCGCCGCGGCTTGTGGTCCAACAAGCGTGTGCACTTCGCGCCCGCTGTTGACGTCCCAAATCTTCACTGAGTTGTTGGCAGTCGATGCGGCTACGAGACGACTATCCCGGCTGAAAGCGATGAACGGTGCGAGGCTCAGAGTAGTTTGTCCGCCGCTCGAAAGATCGCGCAACTTGCGACTCGTCGCTGTCTCCCAAAGGTTGATTGTGTTGCTGCGAAAGGTGCCGGTTGCTAACAGACGTCCGTCAGGGCTGAAGACCATCCGCGTCGCGCCGTAGATATTGTTGTAGCCGGTTTGGAGGACGAGTTCCGGTTTTGCTTCACGCGCCTGTTGCGCCGCTTGTTTGTCTTGCGCGGGTGCTGTGCGCTCTACTCCCAAGCCGCGGTTATCGCTTGGAGTCGGAGAGGGTGATTGCGCCACGACAGAAGAGGACACCGATACAAGCAAAAACAGAAGGATCGTTTTCATAACTAGTCTTTCTAGAACTGCGTATGTTCCAAAACAAGCAAACCGATCGCAATCGCTGCCAATACGTACATTACCGGATGCACGTCTTTACTTCTGCCGGTAACGAGATAAAGGCCAACGTGCGAGATGAAGCCCCAGAGTATTCCCTGGGTTATGGAAAAGGTCAGGGGGATGAGGATTATAGTCAAAAATGCGGGCAGACCCTCTTCAATTCTTGTGAAATTAATTTGTCCGACGCTCTTGAACATCGCCGCGCCGACAAGAATCAACACCGGCGCCGTCGCGTACGGCGGCACCATCGCCGCTAACGGCGCCAGAAAGAAACACGGTAAAAAGCAAAGGGCAGTAAAGACGGACGTCCAGCCGGTGCGTCCGCCACTGCTGATGCCGGCGATGCTTTCAATGTACGCCGTTCCCGAAGATGTACCTGCCAAGCCGGCGCCAAACGTCGCCACTGAATCGACTATCAACCCCTGTCGCAGATTCCGGGGATTTCCGTTTTCGTCGAGTAGATCAGCAGCGTGCGCGACGCCGATGAACGTCGAGATCGAGTCGAACAGATCGGTGAAGAGTATGCCGATGATTGCGGGCAATAGCGACAATTTCAAAGCGCCAATCACATCGAGCTTCAAGAAGACGGTTTTGAAGTCGGGCGCAGTGAAGATTTGATCGGGAGCTTTCACTTGTCCTGCGAGCCACGCGATTAACGTCACGGCAAAAATGCCGGCGAGATACGCCAGAGCACTACGGCGAATTGACAAGACGACTGTGACAATTAGTCCAAGTATTGCGAGAAGCGTTTTGAAGTCGAGTGTTCCGAGTTTGACGAAGGTGACGGGATCGGAAGTGATGAGGCCTGCGTTCTTGAGACCAATGAACGTGAGAAAGATGCCGATGCCCGCGGCCGTCGCAATTCTCAACTCCGCCGGAATCGCCTTCGCGATCGTTTCTCGAATGGGCGTAACCGAAATCAGCAGAAAGAGCACACCGGCCCAGAAGACGATGCCGAGTGCCACTTGCCACCAAACTCTCTGCGTGAGGATGACCGTGAACGTGAAGTAGGCGTTGATGCCCATTCCGGGCGCGACCGCGAAAGGTAGTTTCGCGTAGACACCCATCAACAGCGTCATCAGAAAACAAACGAGCACCGTCGCCGTCAATACGCCGCTGAAAGCCATCCCGGTTCCGGGTGTCGATAGAATCGACGGATTCACCACGACGATGTAAGCCATCGTGAAGAAGGTGGTGATTCCGGCAATAGCCTCAGTGCGTAAGTCGGGTTTAGCCACAGATTTGCGCTAGTTAGCTAGAGTCGCATTAATTTGTCATATCCGTGGTCCCAAAAACAACAAACCCGAAGCCTCGCGACTCCGGGTCGTTGTCCTCAGCCTGCAAGGAGTTCCCCAACTTCTGCCGGCCGATATTCCTCGAGCAACCCTGCGTGATCAACTAATCGGCGATTATCGTCACTCGTGTGCTGTGCACGTTCCTCGCTATCGAATGTTCCGCGTCTCTTTCCGCACTCGATTTCACTGCCGCCAGCGTCACCTGGTCGCCAACCATCTGCGCTTGAGCAAAGAAGTACTTTTCACCGTAACGATGGAACACGAGCTTCGCCTTGTCACTCGTATTGGCTCTTGCGCCGAGCGTATTGACGATCGCGCTCAACTTTCCGTCGGTGCTTCTGATATGCAACACTTTCCGATCTGAATTAGGGTTGAGCACCTTAATCGTGTAATCACCGGCGGGAAGCTCGGTTCTACCAACGTTGAACGCAAACGGAATTCGCGCGCGCATTGTCTGTGAGCCGGATAGCTGCGCCTCGGCTGTGACCGTCACCAGGACCATTAACGTCGTTATCGCGATTGCAAAACTGAAATATCTTTTCATGACTAACCTCCATTTCTTGTGCCGTCACTTACTAACGCGGAGGTTCGCGCCGGATTCCCTCACGACCTTGAGACATTTGTTGTAAACTACAGTGAATAACTGAGTTAGCTTATGCAGGCGCCCGAAGAGATAACTGAGCTGTTGATCGATTGGGGCAAGGGTGACCAGGCCGCTCTCGAGAAACTTATGCCGCTGGTCTACAACGAACTGCGACGTTTGGCGGGCAATTATCTGCGTCGAGAACCGGCCGGGCATACCCTGCAACCCACGGCACTAGTCAATGAGGCCTATCTGAAACTGATCGGTCAAAAGAACGCGAAGTGGCAGAACCGGGCGCACTTCTTCGCAATCTCTGCAAAACTCATGCGGCGTATCCTCGTTGACCATGCACGGCAGCGTCAGGCGGTGAAGCGCGGCGGGTCCGACCAACAACGCCTTTCGATCACTAGTGCGGAAACGGTTTTAAAGCAGCCTCAGATAGATTTGCTGGCCCTGAATGAGGCGCTGGATGAGCTTGCCCAAATGGATCCACAGCAAGGCCGCATCGTCGAACTTAAGTTTTTCGGTGGTCTTTCTATTGAAGAAACTGCCGAAGTCTTAGGAATCTCACACGCCACCGTCGAGCGCGACTGGAAGATCGCCCGCGCCTGGTTGCGACGGCAACTCGAATAATTTGTGAACGCCCTATGTTGTCTGTGAGGGCGTCCTGTCGTTCTCTCCGCGTGAGTCAATAGAGCGTATTTTTTTAGATGACCCCGGAACGCTGGCAACAAGTCAAGAATGTTTTTCACTCTGCGCTGGAATACGAACCAGCGCAGCGCGCGTCTTTCTTGTTGCGAGCTTGTGGCAACGACCAGGGGCTGCGCGAGGAAGTCGAATCATTGTTGGCGTCACATGAAAAAGACGGAAGCTTTATCGATTCGCCCGCTTACAGCGTGGCAGGCGTGTTCGACGACGGTCCAGCCGCATTGAGATCCGGACAGGTAATAGGCGATTACGAAGTCACCTCTTTTATCGGCCGCGGTGGAATGGGAGAAGTTTACCTCGCACAGGATCGAAGACTGCGACGACAGGTCGCGCTGAAGTTGCTGCCTTCTTTGTTCACGAAAGACGAGACTCGTTTGCACCGGTTCGAACAGGAGGCACGCGCGGCGTCGGCACTGAACCATCCGAACATCATCACCATCTACGAAATCCGCGAAGCCGCATCGTCGCACATCATCGCCACTGAGTTTGTCGAAGGCGAAACGTTGCGCAATCGCATGAGCCACTCAACACTCACCGTTTTCGAAGCTCTCGAGGTTGCGATCCAGGTAGCCGACGCGCTTTCAGCCGCACACAAAGCGGGAATCATTCATCGCGATATCAAACCCGAAAACATAATGATTCGGCCGGACGGTTACGTGAAAGTGCTGGATTTCGGTTTAGCTAAATTGTCCGAACCGAAATCCGAAGCATCTTTGGCGGAAGCCCCGACACGCGCAGTCAAAACCGGCTCCGGTGTAGTCATCGGCACGGTTGGTTACATGTCTCCCGAGCAAGCGCGCGGGCAAGCCGTTGATGCTCGTTCGGATATTTTTAGTCTCGGCGCTGTGATTTACGAGATGGTTGCTGGACAAAAACCATTCAGCGGCGAAACACCCAGCGACACGTTTGCGGCACTCTTGAAAACTGAGCCGCCACCGCTTGCCCACATAGCTCCCGGCACGCCCGCTGAATTGGTTCGCATCGTATCGAAAGCGCTTCGCAAAGATCGTGAGCAGCGTTACCAGGTCATTAAAGATCTCCTGCTCGATCTGAAGAGTCTCAAAGAAGAGTTGGAGTTTCAGACGAAGCTGGATCGTTCCGCCGCGCCAAGCAAGACTGGCGAAGCGTCCGCCGCAATTAGTCAGTCTCAAACCCTGCCGACGGAAAAGTTGCCTTCAGGCACAAGCGAAATCAAAACAGCCGTCTCGACAATCACGCATTCTCTGAGCGCCAAGATCAAGCGTAACAAGACCGGAGCTATTCTCGCGTTG
>DASZDV010000651.1:0-5418 GCA_035941575.1 Pyrinomonadaceae bacterium | reverse complement strand
CTCGCTGTCCGGGCAAGAGCAATGGCGAATCAGGAGCCAGCAATAATTCTCGCACAGTGTGCGCAAATCCATAGTGCAGCCAACGAGGAGTGCTGTCCCAAAATGCGCGCAGGTGCTTCGTGTTGCGACTACTAAAATTCTGCGGTGTGCCAACGTCTTGCGGCGGCCCAAAACGTGTGAAGAAGTAGTCGTTGGTTGGACGGAAGAAAGGACCATCGCCATCGACAGTCGATTCGCTGATCACTCCCGGTTCGTGAATGTTGTAGTCCTGGAATGTGTCGTCGACAACTCCATTCGTAAACTTGTTGCCATTGTGATGGCAATCCGCACAACCTCCGCCACCCTGGGCCACTTTGGTGGAGAAGATCTGTTTCCCACGAGCGATCTTCGCCTCTTGGGCCATATCCGGAAACTGCGCGAGCGGATTTGGCAATAACCTGCGCTCATTCTGTGACCAGAGGATCTGCAGATAGGCCATGTCGAAGTAGCCGACTTTAAATGCCTTTCCACTCAGATCGGAACGCCCAATTGCACGCGAGTTTTCTTCTGTCTTTCGCAAAACGAATTCCTCGCGCGCTTTCATGCGATCAACCTGGTTCGCCTGCGGGAACAGCGGTGTGGGCGCTCGTTCACCTAAAAGCACTTCGCCATTGCACGCAGAAGCATAGGCCATGAAGTCGTTATTCAAGCCTTCGTACCATTCGGGCCAATTGTCTGAAATATCTTTGTTCTGCGGACAAACCTTCACGCCACCGACAGCATTCGCGGCAACGTTCCACTGACAACCATCATGGCGTCCGTCCCAATGACAGAAGCCGCACGACTTGTGACCGTCGTCGGAATACGCAGACGAAAAGAACCAACGGAGGCCTTTCTCTTCGTCAGTCGCAAATAGACCCTGGCCGTTACCCCCCTTTTCTGGATCCGGTGTTGAAGGTGTAACTCCGACAGGGAGGATTCCCTGCCGCTGAAAATTTCCATTCGCATCGACCCCGAGAAAAGACACATCTTCTGTTTGCAAGTTAGCGACGTAAATCGTGCGTCCATCGGGTGAAGCTTCTACGCCCTGCGGCGTGATGCCGCCAGTAAACTCGATGCCGAGTGGTGTAAGTATTTGCGAAGGATCAGTTGCGTTCTGATTAATGCGAAACGCCTGCACCTTCTCTGAGTTTGCCATCGTGACGAATAACAGATTTGCTTTTATGGTCATCTGTTCCGGACCGCTGCCCTTCACTATTTTCTGCGCATCAGCATGGTCGTGCAGATCAACAAACTGTCCCGGTGTCACGAGTTGGGAGATGTCGCGTCCCTCGTCGACGTATCGATACACAAAAAGATTTGTAGCGGTGTCGAAGATGTTCAACTCGCTACCGAGGTCATCAAAGGTGGTGGCTTTGGTAGCGTCAGACATAACAGGCAAATAACCGAGTGGCTGTCCATTGTTCCGGATGGCAATTCCATTGGCGTCCTTGGTTGGCAATCCGTGACCGCTTTCAGGCTCGTTCAGTCGCGTGTTCGTTTCCTGACCGCATACGATTCCCCAGCGTCCTGCAATCTTTACATCAGTCGATAGTCCGCCAACGGGCATCACCTTTATTAAGGTGTTTGCGTCACCGTCCACATTGATTGCTGCTACGGTATGGCCCAGCGTGTTGGCTACGTAAAGAGTCTTGCCGTCAGTGCTGAGATCCAAGTCGCGAGGATTGGCGCGATCGAGATCCGTGACACCTGTGGGCACTTCGGCGATTTGAGTAAAGAAGGGACCGGGATCGATTCGAAACACGTGGACGGAGTCTTTGAATCGATCCGTGACATAGAGTCGCGTACCGTTTGCATTGAACAATGCCTTTTCACCATAGAAGCCGGTTTCGAAGTTGCCGATTATTGAATCGGTCGACGTGTCAACCACACTGCCGAAGTTTGCATACTGATTCAGGACGACCGCGTATTGGACCGGATAGACGTTGCTATTGAGCGGAGCAACGCGCACTCCGATCGGCCGCAGACCCCGAGTAACTCCGCTCGGTCGGAGATCAATCCACTTCGTAACGCGCCGGCTCGAAGTGTCGATAACCGCAACCCGGTAATCTGGATAACCTTCCCTCCCAGGAAGCGTCACGTAGAGTTTACGGCCATCGGTAGTGAGTGCCATGGCGCGTGGTTGACTTCGAAATGGTTGTTTAATGTTAGGCCAGACCTGATTGCCGCTTTTCACTACTGGATTGTTTGGATCGATGCGAGTTCCCGGATCAGGACGACCGTCGATATAGCTTGCCCCAAACATGATTTTCGTAAAGCGCTGCATCCCGCCACGCTCTCCAGCAGGTTCGGCGCCGACGATGTTCTTGACCGGATCGCTTGTAGGACCCGTGATGATGCGCCCGCGACTGTCTGTCTTAACTGCAGTAGTAAAGATTCGCAGTGCCAGCGGTGATTCACCAGAAGTACTGAGAATACGTGGTTGAAACTGAGGTGAGAGAATGAGGCTGGCCTGTCTTGCGCTCGCCGGAAAGGTTGTTCGAAGTATAAGCCCGACAGCGATGAGGGTGAGACCGAATATTAATAGAAATAACCTGCGTGTACGCATTGCGCCCTCCCATGTTGTGTTCGATTGTGCTGTGTCGGGGAGATTTATTTCTGTAGAGTTACAGTGCGGTGCGGAAGTGTGAAAATACGTACCTGCAAACGCAGGAGCTGCACTTGTTGTGGGCGTTCCGTAGTCTTAGTTCCCGGACGAAGCCTTCACTCATTCCGTCGTGTGGGCGCGAACCGGCTTACCGCTGCTCGATGCAAGACTGCACTCAGCGCGCCCCAAATGTTGAGGCTTCACCCCATCATCACGCGTGTGTGAGCCGGAGTACGTTCTTTTGGGGAGATTCGCACTTCAACGCTGTGACCCAGACGATTCAGAACGGCGAAGAGACGGTCGGCGGAAAAGCCGGAAAGTTGGCCGCGCAGAAGACGTGAGACTTTCGGTTGATCCAAAGCGGTACGTTCCGCAGTTTGAGCTTGAGTCCAGCCTTTCTTTTCGATCAACTGAGCAATCTTGATTGCTAACTCTGCTTTCAAGAACCGCTCGTCCGAATCTGGAAAACCAAGATCGGCGAAAACGTTGCCACTGCTGATCTCGATCGTTTCACCGCGCGGTTTTGATCTTCGAGCTTTCTTAGCTTTGGCCTTTGGTTTCATCTAACCCCTCGCGCTGCTATGAGCATTTTGAAGTGCTCTTCGGCGACTCGTAACCGTCTCCTTATGAGGTCGACATCGGGCCTTGGCGTCGCGACGCCTTTCTTGGATTTCTTTTGAAAGGCGTGCAAAACATATATCAAGTCCGAAAACCTAACGGTGTACACCGCACGATAAGCATCAGTTTGATAGTCCTCGACTATTTCGAGAACGCTTGCACCACCAAACCCGGCGAGCGGTTTTGCTAAAGGACTTTTGAGTCCCCTCTGGGCTTCATACAACGCGTAGCCCATAACATCCTTGACCTCATCCGGAAACGCCTGGAGATCCTTTCGCGAGGATCCGATCCAAACGATAATCTTGACCTTGTGAGGTTTGGTCACCGTGGTATTATGCCTTATCTGGCATACCTAATCAACGAGGGGAACGCAGAGCGGAGACCCTCCTCACAAAAGTTGTTCTTTCAACCTCTGGATGAGAGTTTTGGCTTCGTCGCCGGTGAGGGAGTCGGGGGCGGTGCGAAGTTCGTCGATCACTTTTTCGTTGGCGAGGTCGAAGAGGGAAACTTGGGCGGCGACGCGACGGCGGGCGGCGCGAGTCACGGCTTTTTCGACGGCGGTGTTCGCGGCAACGGCATTGTTTGCGCTGAGACCGCTGTTCGCAGCCACGGCATTCGCGGCTAACGGCTCTTCTATCTGTGGCTGATCATGCTCGGCGAACACATCCAGCTCGTAGCGCTCGAGGCGCGCCAGGACTTCACGCGCGGTCGCCAACACGGGTGGCGGCAGTCCCGCCAAACGCGCTACTTCAATTCCATAAGACTTCGACGCACGGCCGCGTTCCAGCCGGTGCAGAAATACAACCTCACCTTCGCGCTCAGTCGCAGTGATCTGATAGTTCTGCGCGCCCGGCAGACGTTCCGCGAGTTCAGTGAGTTCGTGATAGTGTGTGGCGAACAGTGTCTTGGCCGCGTGATCTGCTGAGTCGTGCAAGTACTCGGCGACTGCCCACGCGATCGACAAGCCGTCAAACGTCGCCGTGCCGCGACCGATCTCATCCAACAGCACGAGCGATCGCGGTGTGGCGCTGTGCAGGATCGCGGCAGTCTCCGTCATCTCTACCATGAACGTCGAACGCCCTCGCGTGAGATCGTCTGAAGCGCCAACGCGCGTCCAGATCCGATCGAGCAGCGGCAGGCGCGCGCGCTCCGCTGGAACGAAACAACCGGTCTGCGCGAGAATGCAGATGATCGCGGTTTGGCGGAGGATCGTGCTTTTGCCACCCATGTTTGGACCAGTGATGATTAGCAGCCGATCCGTCGAGTTGTTGAGATAGATACTGTTTGGAACAAACGGCTCGTCGATGAACGCTTCGATCACCGGATGGCGGCCCTGTACGATCTCCAGTTCATCGCCGTCGTGAAGCACGGGCCGCACGTAACGGCGTCGGGCGGAAGTCTCGGCCATCGCCGCGAGGGCATCGAGCGCTGCCAGCGCACGTGCTGTCATTTGGATGCGCTTGGTTTCGGCAGCGATCTGGCGACAGACACTCGCAAACAATTCCGTTTCGAGTTGAATGATGCGCTCGTCGGCGCCGAGCACTTTCTTTTCCCACTCACGCAATTCCGGCGTTGTGAAGCGTTCGGCGTTCGCAAGCGTTTGACGTCGTTCGTATTCAACTGGTACTCGCGCCGCATTCGCTTTCGACACTTCGATGAAGTATCCAAAGACGCCGTTGAAACGGATGCGCAGGTTACCGATTCCACTACGCGTGCGTTCGGTAGCTTCGAGCGTCGCGATGATCTGTTTTGCGTTACGGCTGGTGGAACGAAGTTCGTCCAGTTCCGCGGAGTAGCCTTCGCGAATCGTGTCGCCGTCACTGAGTTTCACCGGGGGTTCGTCGGTAATTGCGTTCTCTATCAACTCGCGCACGTCCGTTAGCTCATCAGTGTTTTCAGCCAACACTTCCAACAGCGATGAATCGAACGCGCGCAAGACCTCACGAATCTCAGGCGCCTGGTTCAACGAGCGCAGCATCGCAACCAGATCCCGCGGCGTCGCGGACCCCAGACTGACGCGCCCAATCAACCGTTCCAGATCCGAAACTTCTTTCAACAGCGCGCGCAGCTTGTCGCGGCGCATCTGCGACGCAAACAAATCCTGCACCGCCGCGAGCCGCGCCTCGACTTCGAGCCGCTTCACACACGGCCGCAACAACCACGACCGCAGCAGA
>DASZDV010000650.1:0-2874 GCA_035941575.1 Pyrinomonadaceae bacterium | reverse complement strand
TGGTAAACGAATCAACGTTGCGACCGGCCCGGAGAGTTATCGCGAAATCGTCGGGGTCGTTGGCGATGTGAGGCAGAAGGGAATCGCGGACCGAATCCAGCCGCACGTCTATGAACCCTTTGCGCAGGAGCCCGCATCTTTCATGACCCTGGTTGTCCGCGCGTCGAGCGATCCGTCAGCGCTCGTGCCGGCGATTCGCGAAAAAGTGCTTGCGTTGGACCACGAGCTTCCGCTTCAGCGCGTGGTCACTCTGGATCAATTGATTCCCGATTCAATCAGAACACAACGCTTCGCGGCGCGTTTGATGGCGGCCTTTGCGGGCATAGCGCTTGTGCTGGCGATCGCTGGGATTTACGGAGTGGTTTCATATTCCGTGGCCCAACGGACGCGAGATCTCGGTATTCGTGTCGCGCTGGGCGCGCAGGTCACCGATGTTATGGCGCTGGTGCTCAAACAGGGGATGAGCTTCGTGCTGCTCGGTGAGGCGATCGGGTTGGCGATAGCGTATTCGCTGTCGGAGTACATGCGGGTTGCGCTTTACGGAGTGACGCCGACCGACACGCTGACCTTCGTAACGGTGGGAGTTGGGTTGTTTCTTGTTGCGCTCGCGGCGTGTTACGTCCCGGCGCGTCGCGCGTCGCGTGTCGATCCGATGGTTGCGTTGAGAGAGGAATAGAGAATGGGAAACTTCATCAAAGACGTTCGGTTCGGCGTTCGGATGTTGTGGAAGAACCCGGGCGTGTCATTGGTGGCGATCGTGACGCTTGCTCTCGGCATCGGCGCAAACACTGCGATCTTCAGCGGCGTGAATGCGTTTCTCATGCGACCGCTGCCGGTGGCGCGGCCTGACGAGTTAGTGCGTCCGATGGAGATTGCGGAGGAGCGTGGGCTGACCGACGACATGTCGTATCCCGACTTTCTCGATTACCGCGCGCAGAGTAACTCGTTCACCGCACTTGCCGCCGAAGACATGGTCCAGGCCGCAATCGATACCGAAAACCAGAACGACGTCATTTGGGGCCAGGTTGTGTCGGCGAGTTACTTCGATGTGGTCCAGGTCAGCCCCGTGTTGGGTCGCACGTTCGCGCCTGATGAAGACAAGACGGCCGGCGGCAGTCCCGTGTTGGTCGTGAGTCACAGTCTGTGGCAACGCCGTTTCAACAGTGATCCAAACATCGTTGGTAAAAAACTTCGGCTGAACAATCGCGCATACGAGGTGATTGGTGTCGCACCAGAAAGTTTCACCGGGACGAAATTTGCGCTTTCACTCGACTTCTGGGCACCGATCTCAATGGTCGAAGAGATTCGGCGCTCGCCGAAGTTGCTCGAGGAACGCGGCAGTCACTGGATGAACATTCTCGGGCGGTTGAAACCCGGCGTTTCTGTGAAGCAGGCGTCGGCGGAAATGGCTGGAATCGCGACTCGGCTAAACGAGGCACACCCGGATAATCGCTCGCGCGACACGCAGGGGCTCGTCATGACGGAGACAGACGGGCGCTTCGAAGATATGGGGGGCATATTCAAAAGCGGCGGCGCAATCGCGATGGCGATCGTTGGTCTTATACTTCTGATCGCGTGTGCGAATGTTGCGAACCTGATGCTGGCACGCGCGGCGGCGCGTCGAAAGGAGATTGGAATTCGTCTTGCGCTCGGCGCGAGTCGCGCTCGTTTGATTCGCCAACTTCTCACTGAGAGTTTGCTGCTTTCAGTAATGGGCGGGGGCTTAGGTCTGTTGCTGGCGGTTTGGGTGACGGATCTGATGGACGGTTTTATTCCGATCCTCGAGTACACGATCGTCAAAGACTTCTTCGCGCTCGATTCGCGTGCACTGATATTCACTCTTGTCGTGTCGCTGGCGACGGGACTGGTGTTTGGACTCGCGCCGGCGTGGTACTCGTCGAATCCTGACGTCGTGCCGGTGCTGAAAGGCCTGCCCGAAAGTTCTCACAAAGGACGCATGGGCCGGTTCAGTTTGCGAAACGGATTGGTGGTGGCCCAGGTTGCGCTTTCGCTGATGGTGTTGGTCTGTGGCGGACTCTTCATCAAGAGTTTTCGCAAAGCGCAAACGATGGATCCCGGCTTCAACAACCCAAACGGATTGATCGTTTCGTTGAGTCCGCAGCTCGTCGGCTATGACGATGAACAGAGTCAAAACTTCTACCGGCAGGTTGTCGAACGCACGCGAAGTCTGCCCGGCGTTGAAGCCGCGGGACTGACTCAACTCATGCCGCTGGGCGATAGTTCGAATTCGAACGGACCGGTGTTGAAAGAGGGCGAGACGCTCGCGCGCGGAACTTCCGGACGCAGCATCATGACTAACGTCGTCGGGCCAGGCTACTTCAACGCGATGCAGATTCCGATTCTCGCAGGCCGCGACTTTGACGAACGCGATCAACCAAAGACGCAACGCGTCGTCATCATCAATAAGAAGATGGCCGACATGCTTTGGCCCGGTGAGAGTGCGGTTGGGAAGCGGATTTTCCTCGGCGATCGCGATGCGTTGGAAGTAGTCGGTGTGGTTAAGACCGGCATGTACCGCGCGTTGGCGGAAGATCCGAAACCTTACTTCTATTTTGCGCTTGCGCAACGACGGCCCAGGACGATGGCGCTGGTCGTTCGCAGTACTGTCGATCCGCGCGGGCTGGTGAGTGCAATTCGGAGTCAAGTCCAGGCGCTGGATCGTAACGTTCCGGTTTTTGCAGTCAAGACGATGAGCGATCACATGACTTATGCGTTGTGGGCGCCAAACATGGCGTCGTCATTTTCACTTGCGTTTGGTGTGCTCGCCGTTTTGTTGAGCGCAGTCGGTCTTTACAGCGTGATGGCCTATATCGTGTCGCAGCGTACGCGTGAAGTCGGCATTCGAATGGCGTT
>DASZDV010000649.1:0-2585 GCA_035941575.1 Pyrinomonadaceae bacterium | reverse complement strand
AAACGTAGAAGTCGTGCGTGTGACGGACGTCAAAGTGTTGCAGGCGTCGATGGAGCGCGTCACGTCTCAGGCGCGCGCTCCCGGCGGCATCAAGAACGCCGGTTCTGTCTTTCTCGTCAATCACAACGCCGACAACGCTCTCGTAACTTTTCGTTATCGGTTGAAAGACGTCGAGATGGATGCGGCGGAAGAGCCGTTCGAAGCTGCCGGCAAGAAGTTTAATCGTGGTTCATTCATCATTCGACGCGCCAACGGCGACGAACTGCGGCGCGTTGCCGACGAACTCGGGGTTCAGATTTATGCCGTTAACGATGCTCCTACAGTAAAGACACATCCGATTCGCGCGCCGCGCATCGCAGTGATGCACACGTGGTTGAGCACGCAGGATGAAGGCTGGTATCGCATCGGCCTCGACCACTTGCAGGTGCCGTTCGCTTACATCAGCACGCAAGACGTTTCACGCGATCCGAATCTGAAGAGTAAGTACGACGTGATTGTATTTGCGCCGGTAGGCCGCGGGAGTCAGTCGATCATCAATGGCCTGCCGATGTACGGTAATCCGTTGCCGTGGAAGAAGAGCACACTCACTCCCAATCTCGGCGCCATTGACGAAACCGACGATATGCGGCCCGGGCTTGGCTGGAGTGGTTTGCAGAATCTGCAAAAGTTTGTGAAGGACGGTGGGTTGTTTATTGCAGTGGACGACACCACGGACTTCGCGATCAACTACGGCTTTACGGCGGGCGTGTCAGTGAATCGTTCGTCGCGGCTGCGAGCTGTCGGTGCCATCCTGCGCACGAAGATGGTCGATGCTGCGAGTCCGATTGCTTATGGCTACGGCGATTCACTCGCGATGTACTGCTCGAATGGACCAATTTTCAACATCAACAACGGCGTCGGTGGCCGTCCACGAAGTCAAACACGCGCCACTGGCCGCGGAACTCCCGACGATCCTGACGTGCCGCAGGGACGTCCGCCGGCAGAACTTCCGGAGCCGCCGCCGCGCGTCGAACCATGGGAAGCGCCGCCTGTCACCGATGAACAACGGCGCAATGCGATTGGTTTGATTCCGCCGAACCAGCGTCCGCGTGTGGTGCTGCGTTACGCGGACAGTCGTGATTTGTTTGTCTCTGGATTGCTTGATGGTGGCGATGAAATCGCGCAACGCGCGGCAATCATTGACGTGCCGTCAGGCAACGGACACGTACTGCTGTTCTCAACGAATCCGTTCTGGCGCGGGCAAACGAAGGGCAGTTATTTCCTGGTCTTCAATGCCATCTTGAACTGGGACAACTTGAACGCCGGGAGAAAACTGGCAGAGAAGTAATCCACAGATGACACAGATGATCCGTGTCATCTGTGGCTAACTAGCGTTCCCACTCTTTCAAACCTTCAACGAGGCGCAGCACTTCGCTGCGCTTCTTTTCAAACACTGCGAACATGAAGATGATCGTGGCGCCGGTCACGATTCCCGCCACGTACCACAACCACGTCCAACCGAGGTTCGCCGACGCGTACCAGATCATCGTGATGATCGACAACAACAGAAACACCGACCCCAGCAGCAACAAGCCTCGGATGCGGAAGATAATTCCGGCAAACACACCGGCGAGCGAGAACGAGCCGAGAATCAACGGCAGCCACGGCGAGTTTGCGACGCCGTTGATGAAGATGTCGGCGGTTGAAGACACGTAGATCGTAACCAGCGACAGGTATCTCACACCGGCCATCTGGTCTTCCGTAAGATTGTCTTCATTCAAGTACGCTGCCAACAACACAGATAGCGCCACGGGTATAAGCCACAACTGCGGATGCTGAAGAAACTGGTAGTTGTCAGTGCGATGCAGCATGTACCACAGCGCAGCGTTGCCCGCGACCGCAGCCATCATTCCAAACACAAACGAACGTCGCAGGACTGAAAGCAGACCATAGAGTCCACCCACGACGAACAGCAGCAACGAGAAGTCCACTTCCGAGGACGCCAACCAGAATCCGAGCACCGGAAGCAACGGTAGAAACACTCCCGTTCGTTCCAACGGTTGGGCCAACACCAGGAGCTTGCGACGTCGCAACGATTCGCTGGTCACCACGCCAAGGTACGAGATCACCATCACTGCCAGCGGCCAGTAGCGTTCGATAAAACCGGTGAACAACCACGGCAGGGTCAGGCGAATGTGCAGGAACAGCAACGCCAGCATGACTTCGGCGGCGTAGACGTAGTTCATTCGTCCCCGTTCGGAGAGAGATAATGGATCGTGTTTCGGAGAGAGCGCGAATAAAACCGGGATCACGGTCGCTGCAATGAGCGTCGCGCCGATCGCAGTCAGCGGCACCGGATGGATGCGCACGGCGCCGAAATTGAGTTGATAGAAGATCTCCGTTCCTAAACAGAAGAACAGCGCGAGCACACCCGCGCCGATCAACACCGGCACAGCACGCTTCGCGGCGTCGGTCCAATCAGCCGAGTACGCTTTCGCTTGCTCGAGAAGGAGTCCATAAACAGCAGTCAAACCAAACATCAGCAACATCAGGATCACGCTGCGATTCAGCCACGTGCCGCTGATGACCGGCGTCAACCACGACCA
>DASZDV010000648.1:0-13501 GCA_035941575.1 Pyrinomonadaceae bacterium | reverse complement strand
ACTGGATCGGAATCAAAACGTGGGTCGCAGCAACAAGGGCGTTCACTGTGATAAGCCCCAGCGTCGGCGGCGTATCGATGACGATGACTTCGTATTGTTTTCGGAAAGGTTCAAGACGATCTTTGAGACGAAACGGTGCGTCGAAATCACCAACCAGTTTCGCCTCGAGTTTCGCGAGATTAATGCGTGCCGGAACAACCTGCAGGTTCTCGACGGGCGTCGCGTAAACGGATTCCTCGACCGGAGCCTGGCCGTCCATCATGAGTTCGTAAACGGATCGATCGACCGCGCGCGGATCTAAAAAGGAAATCGAACTGTTGGCTTGAGGATCGAGATCGAGAAGGAGGACACGTTTTCCCTTGCGGGCAAAGGCGGCGGCCAAATTGATGGCGGTAGTGGTCTTCCCTACCCCACCTTTTTGATTGGCGATGGCGATTACCATTCGCTGCACAGGTGGCAAACTATCGCTCCATAGAATTAATAACCTTCTTCTCTGTGCAACCTCTGTGTTCTCTGTGTCTCTGTGGTTTTTAGGAATGTGCAATACAACAACCACAGAGACACAGAGAACACAGAGGTTGCAGAGAAGAGGCTTAGTTAATATGGAGCGATAGTTTATCACTGTGCAGCGAATGGTAATCGCCATCGCCAACCAAAAAGGTGGGGTAGGGAAGACCACTACCGCTATCAATCTCGCCGCCGCCTTTGCACGCAAGGGAAAGCGTGTCCTTCTCCTCGATCTCGATCCCCAGGCCAACAGTTCAATCTCATTTCTCGATCCGATGACGGTCGAGAGATCCGTCTACGAACTGATGATGGACGGACAAGCGCCTGTTGAACAGTCGGTTTACGCTACGCCCGTCGAGAACCTTTCGGTTGTTCCCGCACGCATCAGTCTGGCGAAGCTCGAATCAAAATTGGTTGGCGACTTCGACGCGCCGTTTCGTCTCAAGGACCGGCTCGAACCGTTTCGAGAGCACTATGAAGTAATCGTTATCGACACGCCGCCAACGCTCGGGTTGATTACAGTCAACGCGCTGGTCGCCGCTACGCACGTGCTGATTCCGATTCAGTCGTCCTACTTCGCGCTTGAAGGGACTGACGATCTACTGGAAACGATCGAGAAAGTAAAAGCGCGTCCTAATCCGAATCTGGAACTGCTTGGTGTGCTAGTTACGCTGCACGACAAACGCACCACTCTGGCTCGTGAAGTTCACGAGCAGATTCGTAAAGTGTTTGGACCAAAACTCTTCGAAACCGTAATCACTAAGAGCGTCAGGCTCGAAGAGTCGCCTGCCTACAAGGAATCGATCTTCAGTTTTGCACCCAATTCGTCCGGAGCAATCGAGTACGGAAAACTTTGTGAAGAGGTAATCAACCGTGTCTAAAAGAGGACTGCCGACAGGAGTGCAAATGCGACACGATTCGCATTACGTCGAGGAGTTGTCGCAACATCGGCCGCAGCAAGTGGGTCGCATGATTCCGGTAGACAAGATCGATCCTAATCCGGAGCAGCCGCGAACCGATATTGGCGACCTGACGGAGTTGACGGCCTCGATCGCAGAGAAGGGCGTGCTGGAACCGTTACTCGTCAAGCCGAATCGTTTGACCGGACGCTGGATGATCATCGCGGGCGAGCGTCGTTGGCGATCCGCGCAACGCGCCGGACTGAAGGAAGTGCCGTGCGTGGAGATGGAAGTTGACGACGGCACGGTGGCGGAGATAGCGCTGATTGAAAACATGCAGCGCAAGGACCTCACGGTTTGGGAAGAAGCGGATGGTTTGCTGGCGTTGTGCGAAAGGTTCGGTTACACGCACGATGACGTGGCGCGAAAGGTTGGCAAGAGCCGCACAACGGTGACCGAAGCACTCGCGATCGCCAAAATTCCTGAAGACGTGCGGCAAGTTTGTCGCGACGCAGATATCTCTGCGAAGTCTATGTTACTTCAAATAGTGCGTCAGCCTGATGACGATTCAATGCGAAGGTTTGCGAAGCAGATCGCGACCAAAGGATTGAAACGTGATGATGCGCGTGAAGTGAGACGGCAGGAGATGGGACCGCGCGTGGTGCCGGATGCAAGGCCCTACACGTTCAAGTACGCATCGCCTGAGAAGGATTTCAATATTGAAGTGCGGTTCAAGACAGCGCAGGTGAGTGATGCGGAGGTCGCGCTCATCTTACGGGCTGTTGCGGACGAGATCGACGAAGAACCAACCTAAGCCACAGATAATCACGAATCAACACCAGTCAGAAACCTCTTTCTGTGTGTATTCGTGTTTATCCGTGGCCCTACTTCGACGCCATACTCTTCTTCTTTTCCGCGGCGGCTCGCTTCTGCAACGACTTCGCCCAACGTTCAAACGTAGGTTGTAAGGGCTTAAAGAGCCGAGCGCGGAAACTGTGCTTCTTCTCGTTCCACGTCTTCAAATGTTTCTCCGTGTACTGGCGTACTGCCGGCTCGAGCTGCGTCTTTTTCAGCGAGTGTTTGAGCGTGAAATGGTAGTGCTGACCGACGAGTGAGAACACAAGCGCCACCAGATTGCTCTTGAACGAAAGGCGCGGAACTATTCGTTTATGAAACGGCTTGTCGCTCGGCAGCAGCACATTGACTGCGATTTCCAGCCAGGCGCCTTTCGGTCCTTGCCGCGGGTGATACAAACCGGGCAGTTCGCTCGCCTGAAACTGTCCTCGAATTCGCGGATCGGAAATGAAAGGCACGAGCCTGATGCGCTCGATGCCGCGGGTGTGTTCTCTGGGAAGGCTTTCAAAGGCGTCCTCGACCTGCTGAAGGCTGCCTTTCGGCAGAGGACCCTCGTACTGGTTCTCAATGCGTATGGCCATAGAAGCCAGTCACTTTAAGGAAACGTGACTGATGGGTCAAGCGGCCTAATATCCGCCTAATCCGTCACTGCTCCTGTACTCGCGCTTGAGACCAGCTTCGCGTATTTCGCCAGAACACCGTTTATGTAGCGTGGTTGAGGCGGAATCCATTTTTCAAATCGGCCTTTTAATCCCACGTCTGTGACGTGGACCTGCAGCAGTCCACGATCAGCGTCGATCGTAACCAAATCTCCCTCTTCAACTAGTGCAATCGTTCCACCAACCGCCGCTTCAGGCGCGACGTGCCCAACAACCATTCCATAAGTCGCACCCGAGAATCGCCCATCCGTTATTAACCCCACCGAATCTCCCAGACCGGCGCCGATAAGTGCCGACGTCGGCGCGAGCATCTCACGCATTCCCGGTCCACCCTTGGGTCCCTCATAGCGAATCACAATCACATCGCCGGGTTTTATCGTTGACGCCAAAATAGCGGCGAGGCACGTTTCCTCTGAATCAAAAACTCTGGCGGGGCCAGTAATACTTTTGTTCTTAACGCCGGAGATCTTCGCAACACAGCCCTCGCTCGCGAGGTTGCCACGGAGAATCGCGAGATGTCCTTCTGCGTAAACAGGATCGTTCCAAGGACGAATCACGTCCTGATCCTGCGACGCCTCAGGGCGCAAATCCGACAACAGTCGTTCGATTGTTTGACCCGTGATCGTCAACGCATCGCCATGGAGAATCCCATGCGCCAGCAGCGTCTTCATCACCTGCGGAATACCACCCGCCTTGTGCAAATCCGTGGCTACATACCGGCCCGACGGTTTCAGATCGCAAATAACCGGAACGCGTTTACGAATCTCCTCAAAATCATCGAGCGAGAGTTTCACTTGCACCGCGTGCGCGATCGCCAGCAGGTGCAGGACCGCGTTCGTCGATCCGCCCACAGCCATCACCACCGCAATGGCGTTTTCAAAAGCTTTACGCGTGAGTAGTTGTCTCGGAAGAATCTGCTGCTCGACCGCTTTTGCCAACACCTTTGCGGACGCATACGCATTCTCTGCTTTCTCCTCGTCCTCCGCAGCCATCGTGGAAGAGAAGGGAAGACTCAAGCCCATCGCTTCGATTGCTGCTGACATGGTGTTTGCGGTGTACATGCCGCCGCACGAACCGGCGCCCGGGCACGCATGCCGTTCAATGTCCACGAGCTGTTCTTGGTCGATTCTACCGGCGCAGTATTGGCCAACTGCTTCGAAGGCGCTGACGATCGTGAGATCTTCGCCGTGCAAATGGCCCGGTTTGATCGTTCCGCCATAAACGAAGATGGAAGGAATATTGAGACGTGCGATCGCGATCATCGCGCCCGGCATGTTCTTGTCGCAGCCGCCGATCGCCAGCAGGCCATCGACAGACTGTGCCTGGCAAACAGTCTCGATCGAATCGGCGATCACCTCGCGTGAGACGAGCGAGTACTTCATACCCTCAGTGCCCATCGAGATGCCGTCACTGACGGTAATCGTGCCGAACGTTTGCGGCATCGTCTGCGCTTCACGCAGAGCTTCCACGGCTCGATCCGCCAGACGATTCAAACCCGCGTTACACGGCGTGATCGTGCTGTACCCGTTCGCTATCGCCACGATCGGTTTCTGAAAATCCCTGTCTTCAAAACCAACCGCACGCAACATCGCACGATTCGGTGTGCGCTCGATGCCCTGGGTGATGGTGCGACTTCTCATTCGTTTAAGCCACAGATAACACAGACGAACACAGATCCACCAGGTAAAGTTTTCTAACTCTGTGTTACTCCGTGTTCATCTGTGGCGGACTACTCAACCAGACGATTCTCCGACAACCACGGCATCATGCCTCGTAAGCGTGTGCCTACACGTTCGATGGGATGTTCGCGTGCTTCTTCATCCAACTGCTGAAAACGCGGACGGCCGTTCCGTGCTTCCTTCATCCAGTCGCGCGCAAAGGCACCCGACTGAATGTCCCGAAGCAGCCCCTGCATGCGACGCTTCGTTTCATCGTTAACAACGACTGGACCACGTGTCATATCGCCGTATTGCGCCGTGTTGGAGATAGAATAACGCATCTCGGAAATGCCGCCCTCATAAACCAGGTCCACTATCAATTTCATTTCGTGCAGGCATTCAAAGTAGGCCATCTCAGGCGAGTAGCCAGCTTCAGTCAACGTCTCGAATCCCGCTTTGATGAGCGAAGTTAGACCACCGCACAACACAGCTTGTTCGCCAAAGAGATCGGTTTCTGTTTCTTCGCGGAAAGTCGTCTCAATAATGCCCGCGCGGCCGCCGCCGATCGCCGATGCGTACGCAAGTCCGATCGCCTTTGTATCACCCGTCGGATCTTGATTGATAGCGAGGAGGCAGGGAACTCCTGCGCCGCGTTTGTATTCATGCCGCACGAGATGGCCAGGACCTTTCGGCGCGACCATGAAGACGTTTGCGTCAGGCGGCGGTTCAATAAACTTGTAGTGGATCGAAAAACCGTGAGAGAAGGCGAGATACTTGCCCGGCGTGATCGATTCGGCGACTTCGCGCGCATAAATGTCAGGCGCCAACTCGTCCGGCACGAGCATCATAACGATGTCTGCTTCGGCCGCGGCCTCGGCGACCGGAAGGACCTTGAGTCCGGCCTGCTCCGCCTTGGCCCACGAACCACTCTCACGTCGCAGCCCAACAGTAACATTGCAACCTGAATCGTGCAGGTTGTTGGCCTGGGCGAAGCCCTGACTGCCGTAGCCGATAATTGCGATCTGCTTGTCGCTTAGCAGTTCCGAGTTAGCGTCTTTGTCGTAGTAGATATTCATCCTCGTCCTCTTCTTCCGAAACGATTTCTCCTGCGGAGAGCCGGTTGATCGCGATGTGACCTGTTCGCGTGATGTCTGTGATTCCAATCGGCCGTAACAGTTCGATAAACGTGTCCACCTTCTCCTTGTTGCCTGAAGCTTCAACGATGAGGTGCGTGTGTGAAATGTCGACCACCTTCGCGCGAAAAACGCTGACCAGACTCAACACTTCCTGTCGCGCCGAGCCGGCGTCGGCTGCGACTGTGATCAGCGCCATTTCGCGTTCGATGTGCGGTCGCGTGGTAACGTCCTGAACTTCGCGCACGCGCGCCAAACGTTCACACTGTTTGACGATCTGTTGAATCGTGCGATCGTCGCCGCGTGTAACGATCGTGACGCGTGACCAGCGCGGGTCCAGCGTCTCGCCGACCGAGATCGTCTGAATGTTGAAACCGCGTGCGCTGAACAGACCTACGATGCGCGACAACTCTCCAGGCTGATCGGCAACTATGATCGATAGTGTGTGACGCATAAGGCATTTTTCGATTTTCAATTGCCGATTGCCGATTTCGGAGGCCGAGACTGCCCGCAATCGGCAATCGGCGATGTTGTTACTGCACAATCATGTCGCGCGCGTTCGCGCCGGCGGGCACGATCGGAAACACGTTTTCCTCTTTCGACACCGCAACATCGATGACTGCGACGCCCTTGTGATTCAACGCAGCGGCGAGTGCGTGTTGAAGTTCATCCGGTCTTTCGGCACGAAAACCGGCGGCGCCGTACGCCTCTGCAAGTTTTACGAAATCAGGGGCAACTGAAATGTCTACTTCCGAATACGTTCGGTCGTAGAACATCTCCTGCCACTGCCGCACCATACCGAGATAACCGTTGTTCATAATCACGATCTTCACCGGAAGTTCGTATTGAACTGCGGTGGCGAGTTCCTGGTTGGTCATCTGAAAACCACCATCGCCCACAACGGCAACAACTAGTTCGCCGCGACAAGCCAGCTGCGCACCGATTGCAGCAGGCAGACCGAAGCCCATCGTTCCGAGTCCGCCGCTGGTAATCAATTGACGTGTTTTTGTGAATGGATAGAACTGCGCTACCCACATCTGATGTTGGCCCACGTCAGTGGTGATAATTGCGTTGCCTCTGGTCAGCCGGTGAAGTTCTTGAATCACTGACTGAGGCTTGATCTGGCTCGTCGAGCCGGAAAAACGAAGAGGTTGCGAACGTTGCCAACCGCGGATTCGGCCCCACCACGCCTCACGAGAATCGATTGACTGTTTCACTTGTTCATCATCGTGTTGTTGGATGAGTGAAAGAAACTTTTGCAGCGCTTGTTTCACGTCAGCAGCGAGCGCTAGCGATGGTGCGACGTTCTTGCCGATGTTCGCAGGATCAATGTCAACGTGAATCACGCGCGCGTGCGGCGCGAACGTTGCCAACTTGCCTGTCACGCGATCGTCGAATCTCACGCCCAGGCCAATCAGCAGATCACACTCGGCGACGGCCATGTTTGCGGCGTAAGTCCCGTGCATTCCCAGCATGCCGAGACAAAGCGGGTGCGCCGACGGAAATCCACCAAGTCCCATCAGTGTCGGCGCAACCGGCAATCGCAACGCTTCAGCGAACAAACGCAAAGGCTCGTCGGCGCCCGAATTCGCAATTCCTCCGCCGGCATAGACCACGGGACATTGCGCACTCAAGATCGCGGCCAGCGCGCGCCCAGCTGCGTTGTGATCGAACACCGGCGGCTTGATGGAGAAGGGAAATCCCACGTGGTCGAGACGTGAATGATTTGCGCGAGCGGCCGTCACGTCTTTGGGAATGTCGATCACCACCGGACCGGGCCGGCCCGATCGCGCTAGATGAAACGCCTCGCGAACCACCCCGGCGAGATCCCGGACGTCGCGCACAAGGTAATTATGTTTCACGCATGGACGTGTGATGCCGACTGTATCGACTTCCTGAAACGCGTCAGTGCCAATCAGGTGTTTGGGGACCTGTCCGGTGATGACGACGAGCGGCGTCGAGTCCATGTACGCGTTCGCAATTCCGGTGACGGCATTTGTAGCGCCCGGCCCGGACGTGACCAGGGCTACCCCGACGCGGCCCGTCGAACGAGCGTAACCCTCAGCCATGTGCACAGCGCCTTGCTCATGCCGCACCAGGTAGTGAGTGATGCAATCACGAGCGCGCCAGAGCTCGTCGTAGATGTGCAGCACCGCGCCACCCGGGTAGCCGAAAATAGTGTCGACGCCTTCGTAAACGAGCGCCTCGATTAGTATCTCCGCTCCTGTGGGCCAATCCATGAGGCGCGACTCTACGCCTCAGCCCGCCCTTTTGTAAAATTTATTCTTTTAAGAAAATCATAAATGCCGTTATAATGGCCCGCATGGAAATGGCCCAGTTGGAATATTTCTCGAGCGTAGTACAGGAGAAGAGTTTCTCGAAGGCGGCCGATCGTGTCTTTCGGACGCAGCCCGCGGTCAGTATCGCGATTCGCCGCCTCGAAGAAGAGATAGGTTTACCGCTGCTCGATCGTACGCAAAAAAGCCCGGTGCTTACTGAAGCCGGCCAGGTCGTTTACGACTACGCGCAACGCATTCTCGGTCTGCGCGATCAGGTAGGGCAGGCAATCGCGGAGTTACAGAGTTTGAAAAAGGGGCGCGTGCGGGTTGGCGCGAATGAGAGTACGTCTTTGTATCTGTTGCCGGAACTCATCCTCACTTTTCGCGAACGGCACCCTGATGTGAAGGTGGAGATTTTTCGTCATGTGTCGAGTCACTTGCCGCGCGAGGTACTTGATCGAAATGTCGACTTTGCCTTGATGGCGTCTGAACCGGAGGATCGTGACATTGAAGCGTTTCCTGTGCTTAAGGATGAACTCGCTTTAATCATGAGCCCAAAGCATCCGCTCGCGGAGCGGACGTCAGTGAAGATCAAGGAGCTCGGTAACGAGGCTTTCATCGCGCACAATGTTAAGTCGGGATCGCGCGTGAAAGTGATCGAGGCGTTTGCGCGCCAACACACACCGCTGAACATCACGCTCGAGCTCGCGACGATCGAGACAATCAAGCGATTCGTGCAGAAGCGTGTGGGTTTGGCGTTTGTGCCGCGAATGTGCGTGCGCGAGGAGTTGGAACGAGGTGTTCTGGTTAGCGTTCCGGTTCGCGGTCTCAGCCACACGCGAACGCTTTGGGCCGCGCATCGACGCGGCGCCAGTTTCTCACCGGCCGCCGCTGCGTTTTTGAGAGTGCTGAAGACCCACGCAGAAGGGAACTGAATCGCCACGCCGCCTCATTGAAACGTTTGCGGCTAACTCTTCATTTAGTACATAGAGGTCTGAATCATGACTAAACTCCCACGAAGCGAGTTTATCAAGACAACCGCAATGGCCCTGGTGAGTGTGGCCCTTGTTCCCAAGTTCTTACTCGGCAAAGACGTCTCGTTCGCTTTGCCCGAAGCAGAAAGCACAGATCCTCCTCGCGCGAAGGAACCGATTAGTGAATTTGGAATAGTGGACCTGCATTGCCATCCGTCGTTGAAGATGTACTTGTGGGACAAGAAAATCTGGAAACACAGCCACTCGTCGCCGGGGATGAATCTGCTTTCGATGCAGTACACGGTCGAGGAATTAGCTAGCGGCAACGTTAAAGGATTCCTGAATGCTCATTATCTTCCCGAGGCGGCGTTAACGCGAGAATCAGCGAACCTGAAAAAGTTATTACCATGGATCAAGCGATTCTGTGCCAACTTCGCTGCTAAGGTGGAACATGAGGATTCCACAAACATCACTCAGATCTACGGCATGATGAAGTTGTTGGAAGAACAAGTCGATATTGCCAACCAGAAGCAAGACAAAGTTAAGCTTGTCATCGCTAAAGATTTCAAAAAGTTTGAAGACACAATAAAGGAATCGAACATTCCAGTGGTCCATGCCATTGAAGGTGCGCACGCCCTCGGTAGAAACTTTCCGATCACGCGAAAGGGAAACCAGGTGCCGCGCGAAAAGAAACAGCCGGACTGTGAAAAAGGCTGTGCAGTTCCGTTGGATCCCAAACCGTTTCTCGACAATCTTGAAAAATTGGCAGAGCGCGGTGTGTGCCTCATGAGCCTCGGTCACTTCTTCAGGAACGACATTGTGTTTCCTCCTGAAGGAATCTCGCCCGACGGGAAGAACCTCTTACAGTTCTTCTGGGAGTACACGCCCGATCAAAACCTTCCGCTTACCGACATCGGCAAAATCGTCGTCGCAAAGATGCTCGACATCGGCATGATCGTGGATTTGACGCATTCGACACCGCGCGCACGGAAAGATGTCTTTGACCTGAACTGGGCGAGGCGTGATGAAGGGAAGAAAATGCGCCCGCTGACGTTTACACACACGGGCGCAAAGTGCATCTTTGAAAAGTACGAAGTGTGCAACCAAAATGCCTATGACAATTATAAATTCTACGACGCGTGCGACGAGGAGATTGACTGGATTAGCGAGTGCGAGGGCACGATCGGAATCATCCCGGAGAACTTTTGGCTGATTGGATGCGACCCGGCTCTCAACAAGGGCAAGTACAAGGACGGAATCGACTACATAGTCGAAACAATCCGGTACATCAATTCCAAGACGAGAAAAAAGGAATATGACAATATCTCAATCGGCACTGATTTCGACGGCCTGGCCGACGCGCCAAGGGACCTCTACAAACCCTCGCAGTTGAACAGACTGACAGACGCCCTGTGTAAGAGTATCGGCCCTGACAACACCAAAAAAATCACCTCCGGCAACGCCCTGCGACTGCTTCGCGACGGATGGGGAACCGCCACCTAAGGCCACAGAACGATGCTAAAGAATGCCCATTCATTGCGTCTGATAATAAAGATTATGGTGGTTGGGTGGTTGGGGCTTTGTCTTTTTAATGGTGATTAAAATGGAAAGTGTCGTTTCTACCGTAAAAATCACCCTTCAATTGTGCGATTTTGAATCTCCCGTAGTAGGTCCATTTCAATGTTGAACATTTCGGACAACGCGAATATTCTCATGGCCTATGGAATTGGACTTCTACGAGCGCTTTTCAAAGGCCATATCAGAGCGGTTTCGAGAGGACAAGCTTGGGGATTGCTCTCTCTGCGGAACAAAAAAATGGGAGTTACAAGATTATTTTGCTGTGTTTTCAGTTTCGAAGCGCCCCGACGAACTGACGTTAAGTGGCCCGGTATTACCCTCTATAATTCTGATTTGCACCAATTGTGGGAACACTCATTTTCTAAATATAAAGACCCTCGGACTGGACGAATACTTCAGTGGGCGCGAAGCAGACACCCCGAAACCCGAATCGGAATAGCATTGCGACCTGAACATGAAATTGAAGGTTTGGTACGAGTTGAAAGAGGCCAAGAGCCTCTACTTACGCCCTACGTTAATCCGCGAAGGCTCGGCATGAAAATTGTTTCCAACCAAGAGCTTTTAGATATTGGTTCAGTTTCGATCGAAACCGCGTTGTACTTTACCCTGCTTGGAGTTTCGTCTGGCGGTTTACTCGCCTCAATAGCTTCTCTCACTACAGGTAATATCACGAGTCCCTATGTTTGGGCCGGATGGATCGCGGCCCTGATCGTCTCAGCTCTAGGAACCATTGGATTCGGGCTTCTTTCATACTTCTCTTGGCAAAAAGGAAAGAAGCGTGTTTTGCTAATTGAAAAAGAAAGCGCGGCCCGCGAAATTGAGTTACTTGGAAGATAATAGACCGATGTGCATACTACGCCGCTGTATCGGCTGCGAACGCGGCCTCAATTCCCAATTCATGTACGGACTGGATCACAACGCATAGGTTGTGGCAAAGCACCTTACATAGCGCCTTGTTTATCTGCGCCGTGAGCGTCCGACTCCGCAAGCGTTGACCGAACTTCGACTTGATCTTGTGAAACGTCATTTTCGATGTTTGACCGTTTGTGATAGTGCTGCAAAAACTCCGCACGATTCAGCGCGTAGAAGTGATACATCCGAGTCCAGAGTTGCGACTTTGCTTCCCAACCGGCAAATCAGTCAATCTGATTTTTGAGACAAGTCGCAGAGTTTTGAGACAAAGCCGGTGGTGAGGGCTTTGCCCCTTTAATGGTGATTAAAGTGGAAAGTGGTGTTTCTGCCGCAAAAATGAACGTTGCGTTGGGGTCGACTTGATTTGATATGGCGGCCGTGATGCGCTGGCTACTTATCGGGCTGCTTGTCGTTTACTCCTACTTGTTGTTTTTTTTCGAAATCGATCTTAGATTTGCTGTATCACTCGCAAATCTGATAGAACGCTCTTCGCTCCGGCCAGTTTCATTCAACGTTCGGCCAGTTGAGAACAATGCCGAAGAACAGCACCAACGCTCTGGAAACACTCTATAAACGCTGGACCCGAAACATGACGGTTCAACCCGGCGCGAACGAAAAGGCGCTCAACGAACTCCAACGTGCGGTACGCATCGAGTTGCCTGCCGATTATGTCGCGTTCCTCCGCTGGAGTAACGGAATGCACGGAGATATCGGGAGGAACTATGTCGACATATCGTCGGCAGAGGAGATTACGTCCGACCCATATCCGTTCGAGGAGTTTGTCCCGGGACTGCTGTTCATTGCAGGGGACGGCGGAGCCGCCTTGTTCGGCTTCGATACTCGGGTGCACCCAATGCCTATTGTCATTACCCATCACGACGACCTGGATTTGCAGAACCTCGTTGTCGCCGCTGTCTCCTTCACCGCTTTCCTTGAGTTTCTTACCAACGAGGATTGGAGTGAGTACTGGTACAATCAACGGACTTCGTCGTGAGGCGTAGTCAACCGGATTTTGAGGCAAACGCAGTGGACCTACTCGCTTCAAGACCAACGCATTTTCTATCTTGTAACCGGCAAAGCATATTCTCGAAGACGCAAAGCAAGCTGGCTACGATGACAAAAATTCTGAGCCGGACTTGTGTGCTGAGACTCTCAGGCGAGAAGATCTCGGGCCACGCTTACCCAGCCCTTTGAAAAGCGGTGGTAGCGACGGTTCACGACTTCCCTCCCTACTGAACGCCAACGCTGAAATTTCGGGACAGGCAGGCGTGCTCTTTCATGCAAATGCACAATCTTTTCGCGCAATAGCCTCTCTTTATCCCGGCTGAGGCCGTACGCCGCAAGGCGTTCGAATGCTTCGTTCAGCTGATTGGCCTGCCTAACGCAACAAGCGCGATCGATTTTGGAAGAAGTCATGATCTCGTGCCAGCTCCTGGTCTTGGTCACGCGACACTGTTGGGCCGAATGTTGCCGGTATTTCAGCAGCGGCCGGTTGATGAAATCGATTTCGCCGACGGCCGCAATGAGTAACACAATCCATCCATCGTGAATCAACGGACCATCGCCGGAAATCGGCAATACCAGTTCCTTAAGGTTTGCGCGGAATGCCACCGTACAACCGCAAACCAGGTTCTCGCGCAACTGAACATCAAGCGCCCGGCCGCTTTTTACCAATCTTTGCTTTCGACCGTTGAAATGAACCCGGTCAAACAATGTCTCGTCAAAAAGCCTGAGCGTTTCATCGACGAGCTCGGCGTTCGAGAAGACCAGCGAGAGCTGAGGCTTTGCCTCAAAAATGCGCTCGACTGTTTCGAGCTTGTCGCTGTGCCAGACGTCATCCTGATCGCTGAGCAGGATCACATCGCCGCGGCAAAGACTTATGGCTTTTTCAAAGTTCTTAGCGGTACCCAGGTTTGATTCGTTGACTGAAAGGCGCACTGGAAAACCGGCGGTGGCCGCAAACTCTTCAATCAACCTGAGCGTATCGTCAGTCGACTGATCGTCCGAAATAACCAGCTCGTCCGGTGTCCGTGTCTGGGCAGCAATA
>DASZDV010000647.1:0-2769 GCA_035941575.1 Pyrinomonadaceae bacterium | reverse complement strand
TTGAATTTGAGTGTAGTGTCGGAGGGTGCGGCAGTGAAGACGGGAGATTCGAGCTTCAAAAAATGTGTAAACGGAGTAGCCTCTTCGCCCGGCGGAGGCTTGATCGCGGCTAGATTGCGTCTGTATTCCGGCACGCGCATCAGCACGTTGCGCAGAAAACTGGTGCGGGTTGCGCCGGCACGCAGATCGCCGCTCTTTGCGAGCGCATCGACCGCGTTTACCTGTTCGCGCACTTCCTCAGGCCATGAAGACGAACGAGCAACAACCTTCGCGACTGTCGACTTAAACGTGTCTGCATCACCTCGTTTTGCACTAATGCGACTCAACTCAACAAGCGCCGCGAGATTGTCAGGTTGAGCCGTGAGAATCTTTTGAATAAGCGACTGAAATTCTTGAGCACTCTTGTCGTCTCCCTGCCGCTCAACTTCTTCCGCTAACTTGTAAACCGCGATCAGGTTGTTCTGGTCCAACTCGACTGACTTGCGCAACGCGGTGATTGCTTCTGCAGTGTTGCCTCGACTACTTTCGAGTAATCCGAGCAGATAAAAAATCTGGCTGTTATCAGGCGCGAGATCGCGGGCCTTCTGAAGTCGTTGGGCCGCAGTGTCGTAGTTTCGCTGTCGTAGAGCGAGGAGTCCCCAGTTGGCCCAACCGGCGGGTTCGCTTGCCGCGAGTTGTGTGAACTGCGCGAGTTTCTGATCGGCCTGGACGTCGTGACCGACTTCGATTGCTGCCAGGCCGATATAGAACGTCCTGACCAGCTCGTTATACTGCGGCGATGATTTTGTCGGGAGAGTCGTGGATGGCCGGCAACTGCCGATCGTCAGGAGCAGAGCGAGCAGAATTGTAATTTTGATCTTCATAGGTCGTATAGGACCTAAAAGTCTCATAGGACCTATCATACTTTGGGATGAGAATCTTCTAAACCTTTGCGCGTTTCCGGAAAACTCCGCACAATGTAGCACAATGAGACTTTCTAAGACTGGCCTTATCGTCCTGGCGATCGTGATCAGTTTGCCGGCGACTTATTTAGTCAACTCAACCGCCGCTCATCTGCAAAACGCGCAATCAAAAGCGACGGCGCGCGAAGATGCTTATCGCGCCAACAATATCGGAGTCGCATTACTCGAACAGTTCAAACACAAAGAAGCAGCCGATGCTTTCCGGCGCGCATAGCAACTCGATCCGACGCTCGTTACAGCACGGATAAATCTCGGCATCGCGCTTTTCAACATGCCCGATCTGCCTGCGGCACAAAAGGAATTACAGGCAGCGATCGTGGCTGCACCCACAGCGCCGCAGCCACACTACGTGCTTGGTCTCGCAGCCAAAACGCAAAACCGGCCGGAAGAAGCCATCGCAGCATTTCAAAAAGTCTTGCAGATCGACCCGAACGATGTAGGCGCGAATGTAAACCTGGGCCAACTCTACGCGCAACAGCGCAAGTACACGGAAGCTATAGCTGTGCTCCGCACCGCGATTGCCGCCGAGCCTTACAACGCAACCGGTCTTTATAACCTCGGCACCGCTTTATTGCGCTCGGGACAGAGAGAAGAAGGAACGAAGGTAATCGCACAGTTTCAGGAGTTGCGTAATCGCGGCACCGGCACGACGTTGGGAGCAAACTATCTCGAACAAGGCCGGTATGCTGAAGCTATCGCTTCGACCGGCGCTGAGCCTGGGCTGGTTGATAAGACTGTTCCGGAAGTCGTTTTCAAAGATGCGACCGCCGAAGTGTTACCACCAAATGAGCCGGCTGGTGTTAGTGCCGAGGATCAGCCAAGCGGCGGCATAGTGCTTTTTGACTACGATCTCGACGGAGATTTGGACTTGCTCGAAACAACAGGCTGGGGACAATGGCTCCTGCGCAACGATAAAGGCAAGTTCACTGACGTGACTAAACAAGCGGGCGCACTTGCCAAACCTGGTCCAATGCGCAGCGCAACAGCAATCGCAGGTGATTACGACAACGATACAAAACCCGATATTTTCGTTCTTCGCCCCGGCACCAGCTCGCTCTATCACAACGACGGCAACGGAAGTTTTTCAGACGTAACAAGCGCGGCAAAAATCCCCTTGTTCCCGCACTTTGTTAGATCGGTGGCCTTCGTCGACTTCGATCACGATGGCGATCTCGATCTCCTGATCGGTGGCGAAGGATATCTCCTGTTGCGAAACAACGGCGACGGCACGTTCAGCGATCAAACTTCCGCGGCAAAACTTGTCGATCAAGTCGCAGTAAACGCAATTGTTCCGACGGATTTTGACAACCGTCGCGACATCGATCTCCTCGTCGCCTCGACTGAAAAAATCTCTCTCTGGCGCAATATGCGCGATGGAACGTTCCGCGATGTCGCCACTGAAGTCGGTCTTGCCGCAAGCGATCGCAAAGGCGTGACGAATGTCGCAGCCGGCGATGTAAACAAAGACGGCTTCACTGATTTTTATTTCAGCTCAGTAAACGATGGTTATCTCGCGCTCAGCAACGGCAAAGAGCGTTTCCAGGTCACGAAAACAGAAGGCGGTGGCACTGCTTCACAATTCCTCGATTACGACAACGACGGACTACTCGATCTCGTCACTGTTATTCCGGGGGGAGAACTCCGGGTACTTCGTAACACTGGCAGCTCGTGGGAAAACGTGAGTTCAAAAGCGACAAAAGGAATCGGAGGGTCGGGTGTCGCAAATCTGATGGCGACGGGTGATATCGACGGCGACGGCGACACGGATATTATCTTTGGAGCACTACCCACGGTCTTTGGCGGATTG
>DASZDV010000646.1:0-7197 GCA_035941575.1 Pyrinomonadaceae bacterium | reverse complement strand
TGAAAGCAAAGTTTCCCACAAAAACACTCCTCGCGGATCTGGAGCCTTTGTTGATCGACATCGCTAACCTCCCGGATCACGCCAAACCCGAAGAGCTGCGCGCGATCAAAGAACGAGTGCAAAAAACGGAGATCGTTGCAGCCCTGATCGACTTTCAAGCCCAAACAATCGTTAACGGCCCAAACAATCGTTAACTTCATAGAGGCGAAAACCATGGCGAAAAAACTTATCTTCAACTCATTACTCACGGCCGTGATCGCAATGCTCGCAATCAGCGCCCCTGCTTTGGGCCAACGGCGAAACTTTCAGGGCCAGTCCACGAGTAACCGCAACGCTCAGGCCGATGCCGCCACTGTGTTTCGCAGCGCACGCGATCTCATCACGGACGGTGAGTGGGCCAAAGCGCAGGATAAGTTTCGCGAATACGTCTCATCGTTTCCCAACGAAAAGAATCTAGACGCGGCTCTTTACTGGCTCGCCTATTCGCAAAACAAATTGTCGCGTTTTTCAGACAGCCAGAAGACGCTCAATCAACTGCTGCAACAGTTTCCCGCCTCGAGCTGGCGCGACGACGCGCGCGTCCTCCTCGCGCAGTTGCCGGGCGGATACCCGACTGTTTACGAGCCGGTGGTCGGCCTTGAGCCAGCGATGGCCGCGATCGACAGTGCCGTTATTAGTGCACCCCTTGTGTATGCGCAGCCACCGCAGCCTCTGCAGCCGGGGCAGGCGCCGGTCGCGTACACTCCATTGCCAGGGCAAGGAATCGGAATCGGCGTAGGCGGCGGTTCAGGCACGCCAACCGCTTGGCTTATTGACGATTTCAGAACCTCTGAGAATGCTGCTGATGACGATCCCTGCGAGTTCAAGATCGTCGTGTTACAGGCACTGTTTCAAACGGACGTTCAACGTGGGATCGTCGCCGCTACCGAATGGCTCAAGCCCGGTTCAACGCAAACAGTGCGATGCAAAAGCGCCGCATTGACTCTGCTCGGACGTCACGGTGGCAAAGCGGTGACGCCCGTAATTTTGGGCGTAGCCCGAAGTGAACCCGATTTGAAACTGCGCGCTCGCGCGATCTCTACACTCGGCGCGAGCAATGACGACACTGTAATCGATGCGCTTCGGGATTTTGCGTTGACCTCGCCGGAGAACGACATCGTCGAGGCTTCGTTGTATGCGTTGAGCAAACACACCGGCGAACGCGCGATCAGCGTACTCAGTGACATCGCTATCAGCGGCAAGACCGTGGGCCAGCGAAAACTCGCGATTTCTAGTATCTCAACCCGTCCGGGTGAACCAGCGGTCGATGCCTTGTTCCGGATCTACGACGCCGATCAGAGCGTCGAGATTCGCAGAGCAGTCATCTCGGGGTTTGCGAATCGCAAAAGCGAGCGCGCCGGTAACAAGCTGCTCGAGATCGCGCGTGGCTCCGACAATATCCAGTTGCGCAAGTCTGCGATCAGCGCGATTGCCCGGCGCGGCGGCGATAAGGCTGTCGAGTTTTTGTTGAGTCTGTACGACAGCGAAAAGAATGAAGAGTTGAGAGATCAGATCGTTAACTCGGTGGCGTCAGGCAGCATGGTTGTCGCGGGCGGCGGTTATACCGGCCTTATTGGTCCACCAGGCACCTGGAGCAGACTCAACGATCAGCGCGTCGTGCAGAAGTTAATTGAGATTGCGAGAGATCCGAAGGCGCCGATGGAACGTCGCAAACGCGCGATCGGGTGGTTGAGCCGCAGTAAAGATCCGGCAGTGTTGAAGTTTCTCGAGGAGTTGCTGAAGTGAGCCACAGAGTAACACGGATAACACTTGTCGTTGTCGCATCGTGCGTAGTCGCTTTTGCGCAAGGTAAGAGTTTTGTTCCGGTTGAGGGAGGGGATTTAAAGGCAAAAATAAACAGCGCGATTGTGGCAGGAAAGGCGAACGCGGCGAACGGGCGTTTCTGGTTTGCTTACCAGTTTGAGGTGCGCCCTGGCGTCGCCGTCGATTTCGAGGTTGTCGATAACAACGGTACGGTGACTTGGTCCATGGACGGCACTTCAGTGATGTTCGACCCACGTCACGAGACGCGCGATCTGGGCCTCTTTCTGCTTTACGACACACAGCGCGAATCTTTCATTCGCGCCGACGTCTACAACCTGCGCCGGAATCACGAGTACAGCAACTATCCGGTTTACTGGGCAGGACGCATCGGCAACGAAGAGAGTCTTAACTACTTGAAGTCGATCGTTGACTCGACGTCGCCGGAGACGAACCGGCTTGCTGAACGCGCCGTCTTCGCGATCGCGTTACACGACGATGCGCGAGTCGACGCGCTGCTGACAGAACTAATTCGACGTCCGGCGCCTGAGCCGTTGCGCTCCCGCGCAATCTACTGGCTTGGAAACACACCGGAGACTCAGGCGAAAAACACGTTGTTCACCGAGATTGTCCGGAACACTCAGGAAAGCAGCGACGCGCGGCACGCTGCGATGTCGGCACTGGCGATGAGCCGTTCCGCCGCAACGCTACCGCTGTTGCAAAACCTGTTTGAAACAATGACTACGCGTGACCTCAAACGTCGCGCGCTCAACGGCGTCGCACGCAACGACAACTCTGACGCCGCCGTAACGTATCTAATACGCATCGCGGAGTCGGAGAAAGACATCGAACTTCGCAAGAGTGCAATTGCCAACCTGGGAAAGATTGCCGGACAGAAGAGCCTTGGAGCTTTGACAGGCACCGTCGACGGCGACGGCGACGTGGAGCTTCAGAAGCAGGCAGTATTGGCGATTGGCCGCCGTCCCAAGGACGAAGCGGTGCCGATCCTGATTCGGACGGCACGCAATCACCCGAAGATGGCGGTGCGAAAGTTGGCAATTCAGGTGCTCGGCCAGACTGGTGACGAACGCGCCGTCGCATTTTTTAGAGAACTTCTGAGCAAGGATTAAGCGTACTGGAATCAACGAGCAAGGATTCGGTTGCACTGATCTCCCCAAGTCTGAATGGTAGTTGCGTTGCTCCCTGCAAGCCCACACAGACAAGTATTACGTGGCCGGATAACTAGGGAGGAAGAGATGAGCAGTACTTTACATTGGGAGAGTAATGGTAATTCGGCGCCACATGAGGCGTCGCCCAGACTGTCGGAATTAGCGCTCAACAATCTAAATAATCTGCGTGAGGCCGCCCTGACCCTCCTCAGGGAAGTCGAGTCTCTGACGAGCAATCAACCTGAACCGGAACGCAAGCTGGGACTTCAGGAGGAAGTCCAGCGTTATGAAATTGAACTGATTCGCAGTGCTCTCCAGCGCACTCGTGGCAATCAAAGGCGGGCCGCGAAGCTGCTGGGTGTAAAGGTGACCACACTGAACTGCAAGATAAAACGTTACGGCATTGCCGCCACGGAGTTACACGAGTAAACACGGATCCTTTTGCCGACGCGATCAGTGTTCATCTGTGATCATCTGTGGCTTACTTCATTCTGACCCGGGCTTTGTTACTAGTCCGGCCGTGTAGCGTGACGCTGAGAAAGATTGGTTGCGCGGCGGGCGTGTTGTCTGGTAGCCGCACGACTACCTGCGTCAACCAGTCGAATCCCGGCACCTTCCCGACGAACTCCACTGTTAACGGATAGACGTTCATCGCCGCATCTTCTGCTCTGGCGGTGACCGCGGAGCTGTCCTCACCGGCCGCGAGATCGAGATTCGTCACGAACAACATCAAGCGCGTGCGATGGTCGGTGCTGAAGTTGAAAAGGTTGTTCAGCGCAAACGGATCGCGAATCGACGTCGCCAACTCGAGCACGATCCCGCTATCAGTGTTCTCTTCAGTAACGATTTCCGGCGCTGGTGTGGTTGGACCACTAAACTGAATTCGCGAAACAACACCATTTCCTGCGTTGATTGCCAGGTAATAGAGACTGCCGTCGGCTCCGACTTTCAGATCGACAGGGTTCGCAATACCGCTCGCGAAATCCGCGGCAGTACTAGTTGCCGGATCGAATGTGCGTATCCAGCCAGTGCACAGATCGGCAAAGAAATATTTGCCTACGAAGCTTGCAGGAAACTGCACATTCAGCGGGTTATAGAAGGTCCCGCCCGCGATCGCGCAACCGGTTGTTGAGGTGCTTCCGTGCGCATACGAGAAGAGCGGTGCGCGAAACGACGGGTTACTCGAGGGACCTTCAACGGTGGGCCAACCGTAGTTCGAGCCGGCAATGCCGTCGTTGATCTCTTCCCACGTGTTTTGGCCGACGTCGTTGATGAACAATCTTGCCGTTCCGGGCTGAAACGCGAACGTAAACGGGTTGCGCAAGCCAATTGCCCAGATCGATCGATTCACGCCGCTCGCGACGTTGAAGAACGGATTGTCATTTGGAATGCTGCCGTCGGAGTTGATGCGCAACATTTTACCGAGACGATTGCTGAGTGTTTGCGAGTTGGACGGCGTAGCGTTCTCGCCAACTGCGACGTACAACTTGCCGTCGGGTCCGAAGTGGATCGCGCCGCCATTGTGGTTTGTTGCGCTGCTCAGATTGTCGAGGTCGAGAATGACCGTCTCGCTACCGGCAACGGCGACGTCGCCGTTCGCAGTGAAACGGCTGACACGGTTGTGACGTGGATTGCTGGTGACCGTGTAGTAGACGTAAACGAAATTGTTAGTTGCGAAAGCAGGATCGAAGGCGATGCCGAGAAGGCCGCGTTCGCCGCTCGGATCTACGTTGAGTGTAACGAAAGGTGTTGGGAGTAGCGCGCCGTTTTTGATTACGCGCAACGCGCCGGTTTGTTGGCAAACGAAGATGCGGCCATCGGGTGCGATCTCCATCGCCGTCGGGCTCGCTAGCCCCTGAATCGTCGTTTCAGTAAAAGCGGCCGGCAGCGTCGCAGCGTGCGTAGCCGAGAACGCTGCCAGCAAAGCTAATAGAACACCCGAAAACTTCATAACGCCCCCTGCTCGAAGAAAAAGCTACACAGATAATACGGATCACGGCCGCTTGCCCCAGGTGGGCGGCGCCGGTTCTTTCGCTGAACGGTCGACTGGCCGCTCTTTCAGCAGCCGCATCGCTTCCTGAACCGCGCGCTCGAGTTGCGGATCGCGTCCGGCGATCACCTCTTTCGGCCAGTTCTCGATGTCGATGTCAGGACCCACGCCTTCATTCTCCACTGCCCACTTCCCATCGCGCGTGAAGAAGCCGCCGCGCGGCGCGATCATCGATCCGCCGTCGATGAACGGCGGCGTGTCGGCAGTATGGACCAAGCCGCCCCACGTGCGCTTCCCGACCAGTGGTCCGATCTTGCGCCGCTTGAACATGTAGGGCATCAAGTCGCCGCCCGAACCCGCCATCTCGTTAATGATCATCACCTTCGGTCCCCAAATGCCCGCCGAAGGACTCGTAAACGGATAACGATCACCGGCAACGTTGTTGAAGTAACCATCAAAATCGCGTTCGAGAATATTGATGATGTAATCGGCCGCCGAACCACCACCGTTAAAGCGTTCGTCAACGACGACGCCTTTCTTGTCCTGTTGCGAGAAGTAGTAACGATTGAAACTGCTGTAGCCCGGCTGTCCGGTGTTTGGCAGATAAACATAAGCGAGTTGACCGTCGGAAAGTTTTTCAACCAGACGACGGTTTGACTCGACCCACGCTCGCGTGCGCAACGCCTGTTCGCTCGCTACCGGGACAACGACGACGGTGCGGGCGCCTTCCATCACAGGCGTGGTGTTCACGGTCAGTGTGGTTTGTCGATTAGCGGTTCCGTCAAGCAAGCGGTAGATGTTGTCAGGCGCGCGCAACTCGATCCCGTTGATCGCAAGAATGTATTCGCCCGTGTTTACCGTCGCTCCCGGTGTTGCCAGCGGCGAACGCAAGTCGGGATTCCAACTTTCGTTGTCGTAAATCCGCGTGACTTTGTAACGTCCGTTTTCGATCGCGAAGTCAGCTCCGAGTAGTCCGCCAACTACTTGCGGCACTGTCGGCATATCGCCCCCGCGAACGTAAGAATGGCCGATGGCGATCTCGGCGCCCATCATATCCATGAGGTAGTTCAAATCCGCGCGATGCATTACGTACGGCAACAACTGTCCGTACATCTCGCGCATCTTCGGCCAGTTGGCGCCATGCATGTTTGGAACATAGAGATAGTCGCGTTGATTGCGCCAGCCTTCGTTGAAGATCTGTTTGAACTCTTCCCTCGGTTCGAGATACATACGCAACGCGACGTTCAATCGTCCCGAACCCGGTTGCGGTGGAGTTCGATCCGCATCGACGAGGAACAATTGCGGCGGCGGCAGTTGCCCGACACCACCACCTCCTGGTCCACCCTGGCCGCCACCGGCGGCGGCGCGATAAACCAGCTTGCGTCGATCGGCGCTGATCTCATACGCCGCAACGTTGCTGACAAACGTCGCTGAACGGCGATCGCACAGTCGATAACGAATCAGTTCGCTGCCGCCGCCACCGCCGCCCGGGCCACCACCCTGCGCAGCGCCTCGTCCTGCTTCCAGGAAGAACACGCTGCCTTCAACCCCTGCTTGTAGATCCGCATATTGGCGTTCCGGAACACCGGGCACCGCCACAATCCGTTTTTGCAGCCCGTCAAAATCGATCTGGACTGTCACTGGACCACGTGGCGCACGTGCAGGTGGCGCGCCTTCACCACCAGCTTGAGCGGCGCCGGAAGGCGCACCGTCGCCACCGCCCGCTCCAGGCGTCTCGCAAGCTCCCGGCTGTTGCTGCCGTCGCGTGCCAGTGCCCACGCCACGATCTTCATCACTCTCCGGAAGCAACGGGCTCGGATCGCCTTTTTTCAATACCGCGAAATAGAGTCCGAAGTTTGTTTCGTGATCGTACGAGGTCATGTCGAGCCACTGCGAACGCAAGCCGAAATCCGTGGACGCCAAAAACCATAGATACTTTCCACTCGCGTCCCACGTGGGCCACACCGCGTCGGCAAGACCGTCAGTTATCTGTTTCGACTCGCCGGTCTCGGCGTTGCTGATGAAGATCGCGTGATGCAGTGAACGTAAACGGCTTGAATAAGCGACCCACTTCGAATCAGGACTCCATGTCGGGTTGAGTGTGCGCGCCGGCACCATCCACGGATCCTGACCGACGATCTTCGCGTCACCCGTTGCTATATCAAGCACCCACACCTTCAGGTTCGTATCAGTGTAAAGAAGCTTCTTCGAGTCGGGTGACCATGAAGGCGTGTAATA
>DASZDV010000645.1:0-2742 GCA_035941575.1 Pyrinomonadaceae bacterium | reverse complement strand
GTCCTCACGTTAGGCAGCAAAACCATTAGCAGCGCCGAAATGCGCGAGATCGTCACCGCCTGGCTTGCTACAGAAATAACTGAAGACCGCCATCGGAAACGCGTCGCCAAGATCGACGCCATCCAGCGACAGTATCAACGCTAGTTGGTAGAATGTTCCCCGTCCCATGGCCTACTCCAATAACGGCGATTACGAACGACTAATCGAACAGATCACCGACGCGATTGTTGCGCGGCTGAACGGTGACGGCACCGACCAGGGCGCGATGTGTGGCTGCACGTCGGAGTGTTTTCATCGCTGCCCGGAGCGGATGCACCGCATCGTCGACGCTGGCGCCGCACGCATCGGACTCGTGCTTGGTGAAACGGGTACTGCGCGTGAATGGGCCAGCCTGATTGATCACACGCTGTTGAAACCCGAAGCTACCGACGACGACATCAAGAAACTTTGCCAGGAAGCTTCAACTTATCGGTTCGCATCTGTGTGTGTGAATCCAACGTGGGTGCGCGTCGCTGCCTGTAATTTGCGAGGCAGCGGCGTGCCGGTTTGCACCGTGATCGGATTTCCACTCGGCGCGACTCTTCCGGACGTCAAAGCGTACGAAGCGCGCCGCGCGATTCTAGACGGCGCACAAGAACTCGATATGGTGATCAATGTAGGCGCGCTGAAGAGTGGTGACGACTGTCTTGTCGAACACGACATACGTTCAGTCGCCGAAGTGGCGCACGAGTACGATGCGATCTGCAAAGTGATCATCGAAACCGCGCTGTTAAGCGATGACGAGAAGGTGCGCGCGTGTTTGGCCGCGAAAAAAGCCGGCGCAGATTTTGTTAAGACATCAACAGGCTTCTCGAAAGGCGGCGCAACTGTCGCGGACGTCGCGTTGATGCGGCGCACAGTTGGATCGGAACTAGGTGTCAAAGCTTCAGGTGGTGTGAAAGGTCTTGAAGACGCACGGAAGATGGTTGAAGCCGGCGCGACGCGTATCGGCGCGAGTGTGGGAGTGAAGATCGCGCAGGAAGCCGCCGGAACGAGAACTGCGGACTCGAGAGCGTTGGCGTACTAACAAGTGTTTTTCCCCGTGCAAAGATTAACGCATGCCCGCGAATACAAAACTGTTGGCAGTTATCTTAGGCGGAGGTGCCGGTAACCGCCTTTTTCCGCTCACTCAACAACGCTCAAAACCCGCAGTACCGCTCGGTGGTAAGTATCGTCTCGTAGACATCGCGCTTTCCAATTGCATCAACTCCGACATTCTGCGCACGTTCGTGTTGACGCAGTACAACTCCGCTTCCCTCAATCGCCACATCGCGCAGACTTATCGCTTCTCGCAATTCTCAAACGGCTTTGTCGAGATCCTCGCGGCGGAACAAACACCGGAGAGTCCGCACTGGTTCCAGGGAACGGCTGACGCTGTGCGACAAGTGTTACCACACATCACAGACTGGGGCATCGATACGTTGTTGATTCTTTCGGGCGATCATCTTTACCGCATGGACTACCGGCAGTTTCTCCACCGCCATGAAGAGTCGAATGCTGATGTAACCGTTTCAGTGATTCCGTGCGACGCGCGTTCGGCGAGCGAGTTTGGTCTGTTGAAAACCGACGAAAACGGCCGCATTGTCGAGTTCAAAGAGAAACCAAAAGGCGACGAGCTGCTCGCGATGCAAGTCGACACGACGAAGCTTGGTCTTGATGCGAACGAAGCGAAGCGCCGTCCGTTTTTAGCGTCGATGGGAATCTACGTTTTTAAGTACGACCGGCTTGAGCAACTGTTGAATGAAGATCCAGGCTGGCTTGATTTCGGTAAGGAAGTGATTCCAGCGGCGATACGTGCCGGCCACGTGCAGGCTTACATGTTCGATGGTTACTGGGAAGACATTGGAACGATAGGCGCGTTCTATCGCGCGAATCTCGATCTGACAACGAAGATTCCGAAGTTCAACCTGTTCGATGCTGAAGCTCCGGTCTTTACGCGCGCGCGTTACCTGCCACCGTCGAAGATCGAAGAGACGGAGATCAACGACTCAATCATTAGTGATGGATGCATTATCAACGGAGCAAAGGTGACGAACTCTGTTATCGGATTACGTAGCCGAATCTCAAAAGGCGTACAAATCGAAGCGTCGTTCATGATGGGCGCGGACTTCTACCAAACGTTTGACGAGATGCGAAACGATCTCGGAAGAGGACTGCCGCGCGTCGGAATAGGGGAGGGAACTATCATCAAGCACGCGATCATCGATAAGAACGCGCGCATCGGCAACAACGCGCGTCTTTTGAACGAGGCAGGTACTGCGACTGCGGATGGACCAGGCGGATCTTATTTCATCCGCGATGGCATCATCATCATTCCGAAGAACGCAGTTATTTCAGACGGGACTGTTATTTAGTTCCGCAAAGGTTTGCTATGGCTCGTGGTTGGGAAAGCAAAGCAGTCGCCGATCAGATTGAGGCGACCGAAGAAGGCGAGTCGCGTAAGGACGCGACACGCAGCAGCGCGGTGACACCCGAACAGCGACAGCTCAAAGAGCGACTCGAATCTCTGAAGCTCTCCCGGTCGAGAGTGCTCCAGCAACTCGAACGCGCGAGGCACCCCGCTCATCGCGACGTACTGCTCAACGGATTGAAAGCAGTTGAGAAAGAGATTGAAGAAATTTCTGTTAAAGTTTCACTTTAACTAATGCCGAAGCCGAACATTCCGACGCGGGAATATCACCCGGCTGTCGTTGACCGGACCTC
>DASZDV010000644.1:0-2822 GCA_035941575.1 Pyrinomonadaceae bacterium | reverse complement strand
TCGACCGTGGGGTGTAGCAGTTGATCGAGCTGTTGCGGAGTCACGCGTTGGACCGCGGCGGCCTTGTCGATCAGTTTCTCGTAAACCATGTCCACGGCGATTCGTACTGCGGCGGCGCCACTCCGTTTACCCGTTCGCGTTTGCAACATATAGAGTTTGCCGCGCTCGATTGTGAACTCGCAGTCCTGCATGTCTTTGTAGTGCCGTTCGAGCAGACCCGCGATTGACGCAAACTGATCATAAACGTCAGGCAGTTCTTTTTTCAGTTGGCTGATCGGATTTGGCGTACGAATACCTGCGACAACGTCTTCGCCCTGCGCGTTCAACAGATACTCGCCGTAAAGTTCTTTCTTGCCGTTCGAAGGATTGCGCGTGAAGGCGACGCCGGTGCCACTGCCGGCGCCCATGTTTCCAAAAACCATTGCCTGCACGTTAACCGCGGTACCGAGTGTGTCGGAAATGCGATTGACGCGGCGATAGTCGATCGCGCGGCGTCCCATCCACGAATTGAACACTGCTGCGATCGCGATGCGCAGTTGTTCGTAAGGATCTTCGGGGATCGCCTGCTGTTCCGTCAGGATGATCTGTTTTTCCGCGGCGATGATTTCGCGCAGGTGATCGGGATTGAGATCAGTGTCGCGTCCGCCTTGTGTCTGTGCCTTGAAACGATCGAGCACTCGTTCAAACTTTGAATGGGCCACGCCCATCACGATTTCACCGAACAACGAAGCGAAGCGACGATAGGCATCGAGTGCAAAACGCAGGTCGCCGGTTTGCTCCGCGAGGCCCTGCACTGTTTCTTCGTTCAAACCGAGATTGAGCACCGTGTCCATCATGCCGGGCATCGAGAAGGCTGCGCCTGATCGAACGGAGACCAGCAAAGGATTCTTCGGATCGCCAAAACGCTTACCGACTTTTTGTTCGATATCCTTCAGGCCCTCCTTCACCTGGTCCCACATTCCGTCAGGAAAACTCTTGTCGTTCTCGAAAAACGCGTTGCAGGCTTCAGTTGTGACGACCAGACCCGGCGGGACGGGCAGTCCGGCCTGAGTCATCTCGCAAAGACCCGCGCCTTTGCCGCCCAGCAACGTTTTGTCGTCGCCCGGGCCCTCGTCAAACAGATAGACCCATTTGTTTGTCTTTACTTCAGTTGCCTCAGGCGATTCTCGTTCAGTAACAGTGCTCATAGCCCCAGTCTCCCGTAATCTCCAAAATCCTGTCAACCATGGCCCTAATTTCGTGTCAGCTTCGCGAACGCGCCGGCGATTACGGAAGTGACGCTTCCGGGTTCGAGCGCGTAGCGGCGGAAGTCGAACGTGGTGACAGGTGCGACGCCTAATCCCGACGACGTCAAGAAGATCTCGTCGGCGTCGGTCAGTTGTCCCATCTCGTAAACGCCTTCGAGCAACGGAATAAAATGTTTGCTCGCAACGTCGATTACGCATTCGCGCGTGACGCCCGCAATCGCGCCGGTACTCAAGGCGGGCGTATGGACCGTTCCTTCTTTCACCCAAAACAGATTCGACGTCGTTGCCGAAGCGATCTCGCCGCGTTCGTTCAAAACGACGGCCTCATCAAAGTCGCGGCTCTGCGCTTCCTCCCAGGCAAGAATGTTGCTCAGATAATTTAGAGTCTTGATTCCTGTCAGTGGGGAGAGAGTGTTGGTGCGGTAGGGAGAGACGGCGAGCGAGTACCCATTTGGCGGTGGTTTGGGTGGATCGCCGGTCATGATCAGCAGATCTGTCTTCTTGCCGCCCGGCATTTTTGATTTCCAGAGATCGCGTCCAGTGCGTGCGAGAAGAATGACACGCGCGCGGCCGTCCTTTACCTGGTTGACGGCGATCAGTTTCTTCAATGCTTCGCCGACGTTCTTTTCGTTGCAGCCCGTGTGGTCGATGTCGAGTTTGTCAGCGTGTGCGGTTAAGCGTTGCCAGTGTTTGGACCAGAGAAACGGATTGGTGTCGTAGATTGCGAGAGTGGTGAAGACTCCACGACCGTAAAGCATTGCGGAAGAGACGGGCGCGACGCGCGCCTTGGTCGCTTCCACCATAGTTCTGTTGAGATAAATTACCGGGTGCACATTTAACCAGCCGCCAGTGCCTCAGCCTTGAGAGATTGTGAGAGTGCGTTCCGCCACGTTGATTCGAGATCTGTGACTGCTGCGCTTAGAACGTGTGTCCCGTTTACCTTAACCAGTAGTTGAGTTCCACCAACAGTTCCGAGGATCGTTAGCGGAGCGTTGTGAGCCGAGGCGATCCGGCGGATGGACTCCGTGGCGCTCGCATCGAAACTAATAATGATCCGCGAAGGCGATTCACTAAAGAGCAATGCCCTCTCGGAAAGATCCCCTACCAAATCTACCTCTGCACCGATAGCGTCTTTACCAAGTGAAGAAAAGCAGAGCTCAGCCAAAGCGACTGCCAGCCCGCCATCTGAACAGTCGTGAGCTGAAGCAAGTAGTCCGGCTTCCGCGGCTTCAAGACAAGCCTCTTGGACTGCGACCTCGCGTTTCAGATCGAGTTCCGGAACTTTGCCGTTGCCGACAATCTCTTCTGTTGTCACGCCACCAATGCTCACCGCGTATTCGCTGTTCAAGAGGTCGTCCGCCGTCGTGCCCAGCAGCGCAATCACGTCACCTTCTTTTTTGAACCCGGGCGTTATGACGCGTCTGACGTCTTCCATCAACCCAACCATTCCAATGACCGGCGTCGGCAGAATGCCGCGTCCTTCAGTCTCGTTGTAGAAGGAAACGTTGCCGGAAACGACCGGTGTAGTGAACGCGCGACCGGCCTCAGCCATGCCGTCGATAACTTCCGAGAACG
>DASZDV010000643.1:0-5446 GCA_035941575.1 Pyrinomonadaceae bacterium | reverse complement strand
GGGTCAACCGGCCTCGATAGTGGCGAAAAAGAGAATCCAAAACCACCGCCGCCACGGCCTCGCGAACTGCCGCGGTAAAGGCCACGGATGGACACGAGCACAACGGATGAGAGTCAGAAAGCAGCATGGCGGATTTTCTATGCGTTCGAGCTTACTGAGACGTTGCGCGCGCGAATTCAGGAGCACATTCAAAACCTCCGAGACGCAGTTCCGGAAGCGGCCGCAAGCTGGAGCCGGCCTGAGAACATTCATTTGACTGTGAAGTTCTTCGGAAATGTGGACCAGGAGAAAGTGCCGGTTATCTCTGCTGCGGCAGAGCGTGTTGCTAGAGAGTTCTCACCTATTCACATTGAAGTTGGACAGACAGGAGTATTTCCGCGGCCGAGTCGTCCGCAGGTGCTGTGGATTGGAGTTGAAGATCCCAGCGGCAAGCTTTTGGAATTGCAGCAACGGTTGGAAAACGAATTCGCGGTTGCAGGTTTTCCGAAAGAGGATCGCGCGTTCCGCCCACACCTCACGATCGCACGAATTCGCAAACCGGAAGGCGCGAAACATCTCGCACAGACTCACTCGGGAATGCAATTCACGAATGTACAACTTAGTTTGAACGATTTGATACTGTTTCGCAGTGAGTTGAGCAGTAAGGGTTCAAAATACACGCTCGTCTCACGGCATCGGCTCGAGAGTTAACGTCTCCTTCGCTGCCTTTGCTACGGCCGAAGTTGTAAACGGAAACTCGCGCGGCGTTACTGCGCGCCAGTCGGCGAGTTGATCACTCCAATGTGGACTCTTATTCAGACCTGACTCACCAAGCGCGATCCCCTGCTGCGTCTTGTCCCAATCGCTCAAGTCAGCAATCAGTCGCATCGACACCGAGGCACCGACATTCACCGTTGCGCCGAGCAGTCCCCCAGTGCCATTCTGCGGAAACGGCTGAATCGTGAATTGAGCGCCGATCAAGGGCGCGCCGCCTAATGGATGTGGAAAACGCGCTTTGACCATGTCGCCCCACGTCCATTTCGTTTCGTCGGCGCCGAGTCTTCGCGTGAGCAACGCGACTGCATCGTTGTAAGAGGCGCGCATCAGATCCGCGTAAGTCGGAAACTCTTTCGGTAACCAATCGGAAGGTTGCTCCTTGATGATGCGATCGAGCGTCGTGTCGAAATTGCTCCACTGATAATTTCGGGACAGCTCTGGCCCAAGCGCAGCGGCAAGAATCTTCGAACGAAATAGTACGCGCATCTGCGAAAGGATAGGCGCGACCATTGACTCGGCATTAACACGTCCGTCCCACGTCGCAAATGCCTCGAGCGTTTTGCGAAGTTTTTCGTCGGACGAAGTCAATGTAGGTTTCAAGAGTTTCACTGCTTCCTGCGCAAACAACACACCGGCGATGGAATAAACGTCGCCCTGTATGCGACGAAAGTCTTCAGTCGAGTGCTTTGGCTTTTCGTTCAGCAGGGTATAGATGCGCCGCGCGCGGTATGGCTGGGCCCAGTGGTGCGATAAGAAGTATGGGTAGTCAGTGCCGACTATTCGCTGGTTCGCGGTGACGATCATTCCTGACGGCGGATCGTAAAGCTGCGGCAATTTGTTCAACGGTATGTAACTGGTCCATTCACCCGCATCGGTCGATCCATCGTAAGGGACGCTGCCGTCGCCTGACTTTCTAATCGGCACGATACCGGCGGCGTGATAGCCGATGTGACCATCGACGTCTGCGTAAACGATGTTCTGCGTTGGCGCCGTAAACGATTCAAGGGCGGCGTTGAACTCTTTCCAGTTTCGCGCACGATTCAGGGCATACGAAACATCCGCACGGTTTTTCGTGGGATCGAGCGCCGTCCAGCGTAAAGCGTAGCGCTTGCCATCTGCTTCGAACACGATTGGTCCATGACGAGTCACCGTCACTTCCTGGACCACCGTGTCGTATTCGGAAGAAATGAACCCTTTCCGCACCTTGATCTGTTCGGATCGAACGACGACTTCCTGCCAACCTTCTGGAGTTTGGTAGCGTTTCGGATTTGCCGGATCGAACTTCTCCACGTAAACGTCCTGCACGTCAGGTCCGACATTTGTGAAACCCCAGGCGACGCGTTCGTTGTGTCCGATGATCACGCCGGGCAAACCGGGCGCGGTAATACCGGCAACGCGAATGCCGGGCGCGGTGAGATGGACCATGTGCCAGATCGAAGGCGCAGTTGGAGGAAGGTGCGGATCGTTGGCGAGTAACGGCTTACCTGAAACGGTATGATTTCCGTTGACAACCCAGTTGTTGCTGGCAGCAAGTGCATCCGAATAGAAGCCGATACGATCCAACGCTGCTGCGGCCACGGATTGATTGTGAGCCAGTGTTGCGAGTGCGGCCGGCGAAAGGCGATCGATAGGACGTGACGTTGCCGACGGCGACCGTGCCGGCGTGTCCTTGCCGACAACGAGAACATCGAGCGGCGATATCTCAGGCAATAAAGCGTTGCGCTTCTCCGGCGGCAACGAAGAGACCGCCTGCCGCATTACGTCGACCCGCCACGTATCTGACAGCGCTTCGAAGAATATTTTGACGATGAGTAACGAATCTGCGGGAGTCCACGGGCGGAAACCGTAGTTTAGTATCTGAAACTCAGGCGGCATCGACTTCGGCTCGAGAGAAGAAGCGTATGCATTGACGCCGCGCGCATAAGCCTCGAGTATGGCTTGCGCTCGCGGCGAGGCCCGCGCGACCTCTGCTTCCGCGGCCTGAGCGAAGCCATAAGTGCGATGCAGTTTGTCCTGGTCCAGCGCGACGTTGTTTGGTCCCGCGCCTAAGACCTCCGCCAGTTCACCGCGCGCGGTTCGACGGAACAAGTCCATCTGCCACAGGCGATCCGCGGCCGTCGCGTAGCCCTGCGCGAAATACAAATCCTCATCGCTCTTCGCCTCGATGTACGGAATGCCACGCTCGTCACGCGTGATCGTCACACGCTGTTTCAGTCCCTTGATCTGAACTGACTGTGGTGACTCATTCTGAGCAGCCGAGGGAGCGAGGAAGAAAACAAGAGTCAATAAGCAGGTTAACAGTCGTCGCATGAGTGCGGATACTAGCACATTGCCAGTCCGCACTTAACACGTTCATCGTTTGATTATCGGCAACTCAATTCGCGAGAGACCGCGCGTATTTCGTTGCACGGAGATTGTCGGTGTGCCCTCTGCGGGGACGCGAATGAACGTATCTTTGTCATGGCCTGCGATTGCGACTCGCAGTCGATGACCCTTCTTTACCAACACCGAGATCGGTTGCAACGCAAATCTCAGCTCCGCCGTTTCCCCGGGCTTCAATGGCATCACATCCTTTTTCATGAACGAATGGTACGGAACCGGGAGCTTCGTTGGAGACTGCTCTTTCGAAATCCGTCGATGAATCGCGCGCAGCTCACCTTCGGTCAGGTAAGTGATTTTTCCGTTTTCGTCGATCTCTTCGAGATAGACGAAGAACGCTCCGTCTGTGTGCGTTGAAGTGACAAAGAGACTCACAACGGGATGACCAGTGATCTCGACGTCGGCGTCGAGCGGCGGTGTCGTGTAACTAAGAAGTTTCTTGTCTTCCTCGGCACGGTCCGGGTAGATAACTTCGCCTCCGACCTGCGTATGCCAACGGTTTTTCGCTCCCGTCGTAGCTTCGAAATTGATCGTGTAGCGATCTTCAGCGGAGTTTGATGCCGGTGTGTTCGTGGTTAGCGAATTGTTTTCGTTGAAATACCACGAGCTGAGCGTCGTGCCGGCGATCGGCCACTTGTCGGTGACTTTCCAGCGCTCTTCGCCGACCGTGAAATAAAAGAGTCGCTTTTCGTTGTCTAAACCGGTATCGACGCCTTTCAAGTATTGGGATCGGTAAGCTACAGCTATGACACCACCTCGCGGCTGACCTCTGAATCACGGAGTTTCACGGGCGTCGGTACATTCGCGTTTACTTACGATTACAATCTGGGCAATGAATTAACTTCCATCACCAATCAATGGGGAGCGCAGGTGGGTTATGTGTACGACAAAATCGGACGGCCCACTAGCGTTTCCGGATCGGGCTACGCGGGTGTCTCCAGCTATGTGAACAGCCTGACGTATCGAGCGTTTGGGTTGAAGCAGATGAACTACAGCAACGGACGCACCTTATCAGTCCAGTATGACAACCGGATGCGGCCGACGCGGTGGGACATTCCCGGCGTGATGGGCTGGAACTATGCCTACACCCATTTTGGTGAGAACACCGGCCGGGTCACGTTCGCCGACAATTTGTATGACGACACGCTCGATCGTTCTTACGATTACGACAACGTCGGACGATTGATAGAAGCACGAACGGGTTCGGAAGCGCGCGGCCATCTAGTTGGACAGGGAGGCACGCAGGATGGACCTTACGCTCACTCCTATCGTTACGATCAAGCTGGCAACATGTGGTATCGAGTTGGCTGGGGTGGCTGGTTCAATCCATGGCTGGAACAGTGGCCTAACTACACGAACAACAGATTGACGACGAACCCGTGGAGCGGGGCGACGATGACTTATGATGCCGCCGGCAATCTGACTAACGATGGTTATCAGACTTACACGTACGATGCCACGGGCCAGCAGGCTTACGCTTCTGGTACAGGACTGACGCAAAGCTATGATGGTGATCGGCTGCGAGTGAAGAAGGTCGAGAGTGGCACGACGACTTACTACTTGCGCTCAAGTGTCCTGGGTGGTCAGGTCATTAGCGAGGTCAACGGTAGCGGTGTCTTGCAGCGAGGCTACGCCTATCTCGGTAACCAGATGTTGGCCATTCAGCAGAACAACGCGGTCAGTTGGGTTCATCAAGATCCTATCACGAAGAGTCAGCGCGTGACGAATAGTAGTGGCACAATGACGAGCACTGTCGATCTGGATCCATGGGGTGGCGAGACCTCAAGAAGTAGCAACCAGGCATTCCAACCGCGTCGCTACACGACTTACGAAAGAGATGCGAATGGCGGCGACGAAGCGATGATGCGCCTTATGCAGGCAAGTGGCACCGCTTCACCCAACCCGATCCCTACGACGGCGCTTATGACTTGACTGATCCGCAATCGTTCAATCGCTACGCATACGTGCAGAACGACCCGGTGAACTTCGTGGATCCGACTGGCTTGTTTACGAACTGTGGTCAGGGCAATCTGCCTCCCTGCGAGGGTGATGATAATCCACCACGAGATCCGTCGGACGATCTGCCGCGACGTCCTATAGATGACGTGCCGAGGCGCTTACCGATACTCTCTCATCCTAATCGACCACGGCCAGGCTTGTTATCACCAGCGAAGTCAGAACAATCAACTCGCGAAGAACGTTGTCTAAACGCTATCGCAGACGCTGAGGCAATATCAAACCGCATAAGTAAGACAATCGCCGATTCCTTGATTGCCCCTGGCGGCGCTGATGCGGGGCACGTCAAGAAGGT
>DASZDV010000642.1:0-4588 GCA_035941575.1 Pyrinomonadaceae bacterium | reverse complement strand
ACGATCCTTGTTCATCTCAGCTTCCGCACCCTCCACAACCGCCACCGCAGCCTCCGCCACACGAACTCCCGCACGACGAACTGCTGCAAGAACTGCCGCACGAACTCCCGCATGACGACGATCCATAGCTCGACTGTTGTGCGACCGCCGCTCGCGGAAACAACACTCGCGTGAAAGCAAAACTTGAACTTTCCAACGCAGCGATGCCAAACACCGCCGCCAACATCATCGGCTCGATAGTCGCGCCGCCGCCTTGCAGAAACAGCGCGCGATCCTTCAACCCGGAGTAAAGCTCGCGCAGGTCCGCGAGCATCGCTTTGCCGCCTTCAGTCAAACGCGGAAACGAGACTTTTATCGCGAAGAAAATCGCTACGATGAGCAAGACGATCAGAAAACCAACGTTTGTCCGTCCGCGTGAGAACGCAACCAGTAGCTTCACTATTCCAACGCCGCTAATAACGAACAACGCTATGAGCAACCTGGACCAGCGCGCCCGCACTATCGATTCATTCGGTAACAAGCCCGCATCCTTTAACGCCTTGTCGTATGGTTTGGTTGTTGCTTTCAAACGCGAATCTTCGAAGATCGACTTCGCTTCGTCCGGCCGTTTGAACCGTATCAGCAACTCACGTTCGATTGGCTTGCGCACTGAGTCGGGAGAAGCATGATCCGCCGTCTTGAGTTGCGTGCCAGTCACCACTAGCAGTCCGCGATCGATCATCGACACTGTCGCAACGCGCAATGTCTCCATGTCGCCGCCGCGCAAGTGAGCAATGAGATACGGGTCTGACAGATCGAGCCGCGGCGCGGAAGACGATTCCGCGACGCGTCTGGTGAGAACCAGCGCGATGATCACAAGCGCACTCAATCCGAGATAGAAGAGGAGAAACTCCGGGCCGGGGAGATCGAAGGGATTCATTTCAATCGCCTCACTTCAGTTGGGCGGCGCGCGCCCACATAGCCTGGGCCAGGTCGATTAGCTCAAACAGCACCGGCGCAGCCGCGCCGGGCGGTAACGCGTGTCTCTGTCGTGCTTCAGTGATCAGGCTTACGTCGCGCGTCGCGCCGGGCAGCGACGCAGCAACTTTTTCCAGGGCCTCTTTCGACGATGAAGCAGCGTTGCCCTCGAGTTCGAGCAGCGTTGACGCGCAGGACCGCAACGGGCCAGCGGCGTCGGCGATCACGGCTGCGAGTTGTTCTTCACGCAGGCTGCGCGCAATGTACATCTCGCGCAATCGCAAGGTGAGATTCAGCAGCGTCTGTTTCAAACGAAAGATTGCGTCGTCTCTGGAAACTGAGAGCGAAGCAAATGGGTCTTCACCGTAGAGCACCAAACGCCGGCGCGCGATGTCGGCGAACTTTACGGCGAACGCCTCAGACGCCGGCTCGAGTTCGTGCTTCAACAGAAACATTACCCGCAGCTTGATCGCTGCTTGCGCCAGGCGCAGCGGTTCGCGAAGTTGATCGGCGTGCGGGCGATCGAATGACTCGAGGACCACAATGAGATTGACATCAGAGGTGGCGCGAAGTTTTCCTTCAGCCCCACTGCCGTAGAGCACAACCGAGATTAAGTTGTCGGCGAATGTTTTCTTTGCAGCAGCAATAAACGTGCTGAGTGTGGAGCTTACGTTGGTCGGCAGGGTGATCGTGGTTTCGCTCGTCATATCAGGCAAAAAGTTGCTCGATGACGTCCCGCGGAATCGCTCCTTCGCGCACCACGCGCGCTGGAGAAGTAATTACGTCTAAAACCGTCGAAGGTTCCGTCGCGGTGACTTCGCCGCCATCCACAATTAAGTCTAAACCGCGAGGGAAATAGGCTTTTACCTCTGTCGCCGAACGCGCCGGCTCGCGTCTCGAAGGGTTCGCGCTCGTAGCAGTTAGAACGCCACCGCAGGCGCGTACAAGCTCGCGAACGCTTTCGTCGGCCGGAAGTCTAACACCAACCGTTCCGGTTCCCGCTGTGATTTCTTCCGGCAGTCGATCCACGGCTTTGCCGACAATCGTTAGCGGTCCAGGCCAAAACTTCTCTGCCGCACGCGTAAACTCTGCCGATCGGTTTGCAATTACTTCTGCGACACGCTCAACATCTGAAACGAGCAGCAAAATCGGTTTGTGATCTGCCCTGCCCTTCAGCTCTCTCACCCGCGCGACCGCCGCCGAGTTGAACGGATCAGCCCCAAGACCGTAGAACGTGTCGGTGCGAAACGCGATCACGCCGCCTTTCGCGATTACTTCAGAGGCCGTCAACGCCCTTGCTCACTCCAGTTCGTGTTGAGGCGTGTCCGCTTCAACGACGGCACGTCCAACACGTTCAGATCAAATCCAGATACATAAGGCTTCACCAGCGAATACGAGGACGCGAAGTAGATCGGCATCGCCTTCAACTCTTTCAAAGCCTGCGCTTCCGATTCGACTAACGCGGGCCGTGCGACTTCCGGCGTCGCAGAATGGGCCAACCCTTCCGGCGTCGCTGACTGAACCGGCGTCTCGTGCGCGTCGTGCCCGAACAACATGGCCATGTTTGTCAGTTCGCTGGTCGTTTGCATCACCAGACCGCGACGCACGACATCGTAATCGCCCGATTTGATCGCGGCCTCGTACTCTTCCCAACTCCTGATCACGATCTCGGTTTGCACATTCAAAGCCGCGCGCCACATCGCGGCGATCGACTGCGCAACAAGCCGCTGTTGTTCGTTGCGATTGATCAGGAGCCTTACGACCGGGAAGCCTTCGCCGTTTGGATAGCCCGCTTCAGCGAGAAGTTTGCGCGCCTTGTTGATGTCGTAATCGAGTCGCTCAGTTTTTCCAACGACCGGCTTCTCGCCGGCCATTGCGTCCGGCAGGAACCTTCCGGCCGGTTCAGTGGACCCGCCGAGATTGTCACGGCTTACACGTTCGCGATCGATAGCCAGTGCGAGTGCTTCGCGCACGCGAACATCGTCGAAGGGCTCGCGATCGACGTTGAAAACGTAGTAGGTCAGAGCACCGAACGTCGATCGGCGAAAGTCTTTGTAAGGCGCCAATAACTTAAGCGCGAGTGGTTCGAACGCGGCGTTTGTAACGGCATCGACCTCGCCGGCGCGATAAGCCGAGAGAGCGTCTTCCGGGTTTGACGCGTTAACAAACGTCACCCGCTGCAACGAAACTGAATCGCCATCCCAGTAAGTGCTTGCCCGTTCCAGGCGAACACGATCTTTTTCCGTACCCGAGAGTTGAAAAGCGCCGTTGGAGATCAACTCGTGCGACTCGAGCGGCTTCGTTCGCTCCGCGTCAGGTAGTTTCACGGGCCGAAACACCGGATGAGCCACGAGTGCGGGAAAAGCGCTGTCGGCTTGTTGCAGCGTCACCTGGAGCACGTGCTCGCCGACCGCCTGCGCTCCAAAGTGCGGCGCAGGCTGTGGCGACGGAGTTTGTGCGGCGGGTGGAGCAGTGGCCGTAGCTCCCTCGATGTTCGTGAGTAGCTCGGTGTGCGGTGCGAGTGGCCCAATCTTGAGCGTGCGCTGCCACGAGCGTACGAAGTCAGCGGCAGTAACTTTTTCACCGTTGGACCAACGTGCGTTATCACGCAAATAAAACGTCCAGACGCGTCCGTCGTGCGACGATTCCCAACGCGTCGCAACTCCGGGAACGGCCGCCAGCGTTTGCGGATCGTAATCAGTCAGCCCTTCGAAAAGCGCGCGAACCGCGTCTGTATCAGGCGGCGCAGCGGCAAAGGCGGGATCGAAAGTTTGCGGCAAACCGCCGTCGCTCCAGCGAAACTCCTGCGCGCTCGGCGGTGTGACTTTGCCGTAGTACGTTGATGGCTCGTCGTTGAAACATGCAACACAAAAAAGCACAAGAGAACAAAGAAGCACAGGACGATACAAGAATGCCTTTGTTCGCTTCATGGCTCTTTGTTCTCTTGTGCGTTTTTGTACTCTTGTGCCTTTTTGTGTTCCCATTCGTCGGTTACGAGCCTCAAAAGCTTTTTGTAAACCTCGGCGGTACGCTTTCGCGTTGGTTCAAACCCGTCGGAGGTATCAATGAGAAAATCCGCATACTTTTGTTTGTCTGCTTGCGGCATCTGCGCATCAATCCTTCCCTGTGCTTCATCACGCGAGAGCCCGCTGCGCAACATGAGACGTTCGAGCTGCACTTCGGGCCGGCAGTGGACCACGATCAACTTGTCGAACCGTCGATAGCCGCCTGATTCGACCATCAGCGCGGCGTCGATGATGCCGATGCCCTGAGGATCTTCGCGTTCCCATTCGCGCATGATCTCATCCTGGCGCGCGATGATGAACGGGTGAAGAATCTGGTTCAGGCGCTGCCGTTTCTCTTCGTCCGCAAAAACTACGGCTGCCAAGTGTGCGCGGTTCAGAGTTCCGTCTTCGTTCAGAATCTCGTTGCCGAACCATTTGGCGACAGATTGCAACCCTGGTGAGCCGGGGAGTACGACTTCGCGCGCTGTTTGATCGGCGTCCAACGTGTGGCAACCCAGCCCAGAAAAAATTGAAGTCACAAAGGACTTGCCGACGGCGATCGATCCTGTTAGGCCAACGCGCAGCATCGAATTAGCACAGATAAAAAGTGACTCCGGTGCAAGTTA
>DASZDV010000641.1:0-3851 GCA_035941575.1 Pyrinomonadaceae bacterium | reverse complement strand
AATGCTGATGGGCACAACGCTTCTCGCATTTGTCTTTGCGTTCAAGCGCAAGATCGCGGTCCACCGGCAGTGGGCCACACGAAGTTATGCGGTGGCGCTGGTGTTCATTGCGGGCCGGTTTGTGATGGGCGTCACTGGTTGGGAGACGCTTGGTGTTGAAATCGTGCAGGCGATCATCTGGTCGTGCCTGGCGCTTTCAGTTCCGTTAGCGGACGTCGCGTTGAACTGGAGAGAACTCCGAGCTGCGTCGTCGCTGAAGTTGAAGACGCCGGTAACAGCGAAGACGGCCGTCGCAGAACGTGTCGTGAGAGCAGCGTAAGAGAACTTGTAGTCAGGACCTCTCCCTGCTGTGGTTGTTTTCCATCGCACTGGAGCGGGCGCGCCGTAATTGCCCGCTCCAGTTGGGCGCGGAGTAGGTTCTTCATTGATTGCGTCAGTTGCTGGAATCGGCCTGCCGATTAGCGACTTGAATAGTGTCCTGTTCGCGCATTTTTCTTACCTCGTTAAAGAACGCGTCTGATATCTGCAAACGGTTCTGCAAAAACCTGTGCTTCGTCTTGGTAGAGGATGTATCCGGTTCTCTGGACCTTGATCGTCCAAACGAAGACGTCGTTTCTTTCGAGAATCGCTGCCATTTCCCACGCGCGAGATAAATGCGCGAACGCCGTGGACTTGAACCAGCAGATCGCTCGCTCCGCACGCCAAGCCGCTCTCCATCGATAGTCGGACGGACCTTTCAAGTACTCATTGAACCAGTCCATTAGTCCTCTCAGCACGCGATAGTCGTCGTACGGAAGAACGGGATCGTCCAGCAAATGGAAAGCAGCAGTAAATAATCCCGCCGAAACACGCGAGTCCTCGTGAATCTCTCCACTGACAAATCGGATGAACATGACTTTCCCTTGGCGACGTCTATCGAAGTACGGCTTTGCCTCAAAACGTCCCGCCGCGGCGTGAGACTTTTTGATGAAAGCATCGAAGTACCTTCAATTTGCGAGGAAGGGATTGGCTCCGCAGAATGTCTGGCTGTGGCGGAAGGATTCGAACCTTCGTATGGCCGCATTAACAGTGCGGTGCCTTACCAGCTTGGCTACGCCACAAGAAACTGGACTGCGGCGGCGAGAGTCGAACTCGCATCTACTCGATTTTTAGTCGAGCGCTCTGATGAAACCCATTGAGCTACGCCGCAGGTCTGCTAGACCGGAAGGATCTGTGGCTGTGGGTGGATTCGAACCACCAACCTTCGCGCTTATGAGACGCTCGCTCTTTCCCTTTGAGCTACACAGCCGGAATATGGGCCACAGATGAACACTGGTTTACACAGGTTGAAGACTTACCTCGGGATTCGTTAACACGTTGACACTTCTATCTGTGTAGTCTGTGTTCATCCGTGGCTTTTAGCCCTCGCGTTCGCGACGCACTCGCTCCATCACGTCACGATCGTCGTGCATGTCCATGAACAAGTACTTCCGCCACTCAGCGCGTGCTTCCGCATAGTGACAAAGCACGACGCGTTCGAGCTTCACACGCAATGCCGTCTGCGAAGTAAGCAGTGGCATGCGTGCTTCTGCCGGCGTGCGATCCTCCTTGCGGTTGTTGCACGGAAGGCAAGCGGTAACCACGTTCACGGGCGAGTTATCACCGCCACGCGAACGCGGCAGGATGTGATCGAGCGTCAGATCGGGCACGCTCTTCTTCACACCGCAGTACTGGCACCGGAACTTGTCGCGCATGTAGATGCGGAGACGCTTCATGCTCGACTGCTCGCGTCGCCGGCGAATGTTGATGTAAGTTCGGCGCCGAATCACCGAAGGCACGGGAAATCGATCGTGCGCCGAACGCAGCACGCGGTCGCCGTCCCATTCCTCGACAAACACCGTGTTCTTGAACGTCATGATTATCGCGCGCGCGACACTTACAGTGCCGAGCGGTTCATAGGTTTGATTGAGTAGTAGAACTCGGTCATTGAGTGCCATCACTCGGCACCTCCTTTCGTTTGAACTGGTTACTGGCCGACGTGAGAAGGATTGGAGTTCAAGAGCGGAAGGTGAGGCACTGACTCGCAAGGCGCGAATCACCGCTCTTGAAGGTTAAGAGTCTGCGTGGGGTGAAAATTGTTAAGGGTTGTTTTCGGCACGGATGAACGCGGATTAACGGGGGGTTCGGTTACGTGTTCATTCGTGTAAATCTGTGGCTGAAGGTTAGCCCTTCACGCACACCACCTGCTTGATCTCGGCGACGACTTCAACCAAATCTTCCTGGTTCTTCATCACCGTTTCGATCGATTTGTAAGCGCCCGGTATTTCATCCAACACGCCTACGTCCTTGCGACATTCAACGCCTGAAGTCTGACGCGCTAGATCGTCTTTCGTAAACGCACGCTTGGCTGCGCCACGCGACATCTTGCGACCCGCGCCGTGCGAACACGAACTAAAACTCTCCGGCAAGCCGCGTCCCTTCACGATGAACGATTTCGCGCCCATCGATCCTGGAATGATGCCCCACGCGTCTTTGCCGGCATTGATCGCACCCTTGCGCGTGACGAAAACTTTCTCGCCATAGTGCTCTTCGAGCGCAACGTAGTTGTGATGACAGTTAACCTGAACCTCAGGCTTGAACGGCTGACGATGGTTGAACATCTTGTTGAAGATCTTCAACAGTCGCGCCATCATGATTTCGCGATTCTTCATCGCGTACGTTTGTGCCCACTTCAAATCTTTCCAGTAAGCTGCAAACTCAGGTGTGCCCTGAATGAAGTATGCGAGGTCCGGCGCGGGAAGCTCCGAAAGTTTCCACAACGACTTCGCTGTCGATATGTGACGTTCGGCGAGTTCCTTGCCGATATTGCGCGAGCCCGAGTGAAGCATCAACCAAACGAAGTTCTCCGTGTCGAGACAAACTTCGATGAAGTGGTTACCGCCACCGAGCGTGCCGAGCTGCTTCATCGCCTTCGCTTTGCGATCGTGAACGCCTTCATGCAGTTCGGCGAAATCTTTCCAGCCTTCCCAGTACGAAGATTCGTCAACAGATTCCTTGTACTCGCTGAAGCCGGTTGGAATTGCTTCCTCAATCGCGAGTCGTAGATCTTTTAACTTGCCATCAAGGATGCCGCTCTTGAAAGGAGTCTTCACTGCCATCATGCCGCAACCGATATCGACGCCGACGGTCGCCGGAATCACTGCTTCTTTTGTAGCGATTACCGAACCAACCATGCTGCCTTTGCCGAGGTGCGCATCCGGCATCAGCGCGACGTGTTTGAACAAACAAGGCAAGCGCGAGACGTTGCGTAACATCGCTTGCTCTTCGATCGAGAATTCATGGTTGGCCCACGAGAGAATCTCGCTGTGAGCGCCGCCGATTGGTAGCTTTTCGTAAGGCATTCGTGAACCTCCTTTCTAAGTGTAGTTGAAGTGGTGCGTGGGTCGAAGAGACTTGAACTCTCACGTGCCGCGTCACACTACGGTGCGCTACGAGTAGAGCTACGACCGACAAAAACAGACCAGATGTTCAACTCGCGCGCTTCGACGTTGGGTGCTGCTCGTTCAGCAATTCTGTCGTATGTTCAGTGATGCTTGATGGAAGCGATAAATTGGGACTGGCGGGCGCAGGTAGTATTTCCTGATGGTCTCGCGAACCCAAGGGCGTAGTCTGAGAGACAGTTTCCCCTGGTATCTGCTTCGCCTGAAGCGGAGTGAATCCGGTCTCGATGAGGGCGGCAACGGCGGATGTGAGCCATATAATTCCCAGGCAAGCCATCCATCCAGCAAAGATCATCCAAATAATGATCCAGTCCGGCTTATTACTGAACAGAGCCAGCGCTACGCCTATCAACGCTGAAGCACTGATCCATC
>DASZDV010000640.1:0-9880 GCA_035941575.1 Pyrinomonadaceae bacterium | reverse complement strand
CAGTAAACTCGACTTGTAGTCCGGATGGACCACAGCGGCATCTTTGAACACGCGCTTTACTGCATCCTCAACTTCCGGGAGTTTCGGTGCAACGGCGACCGGCATTCGGATCGGCGTCGATTCAGGCGACGATTGAAACGCCGCAGGAGGCGCTTCAGCCGCAACTTGTTTTGAACCTCCGCCACAAGCGGCGGCCATGCACACAGCGAAGACGAGCGAGATTAGTAACACGAAACGGGAGTTCATTTGCGATAGTCCTCAGAAAAAAAGAATTAGTTCAATATGAGGTAAGGGGAAGCTCGCCGGAGATCGTCCGGCGAGCCTCGAGTAGTACATGCACTCGGTCGTGCTGTCCTTAATTTATAACGACAGTACGAACGCGATTAGATCGTTACGTTGCGCGGCAGTCAACGCGTTGAAGTTATTCCTCGCTGTCGTTGCCTGTCCGGCATGAAGTTGGATCGAATCGAAGATCGTAATGTTCAGACCTTCGTGCATCAGCCTGTTGCGGCCGCGGATGCCCCACAGCGGCGCAGTGCGCAGTTGGTTTGCCGAACCCTGTCCCGCGTTTTGAACAATGCCATCGCCAGTGCCGATGTTGTGCAAAGCAAAGTCGCTGAACGGATGGATGATCTTGTTTCCAAGAGCTGCCGGAACCTGGAAGGCGCCGCCATTGATGGAGGTGCCCGGAGCAGCAGTCGTGAAATTGCGGGTGTGGCAAACGTTGCAGCCTACGCTGTTGAAAAGGGAATCGCCTCTAGTGGCGGCCGCCGGAATTGGATTCTGACGACCAGGTGCACGTGTTGCGGCCATGAAGTCGGCAAAAGCCAACACGTCGTCGCCATCGTCCTCAGGATCCTCTACCGGATCGAAAGGCGACGGGAACGTAACGTTGATAACACCTTCAGCAGTGCTGGCCGGGTTCTCATGCGTGCCGGCGTCAGCGGCGTTTGAACTGCGGCCACCAAAACCGTCGAACGGATTGGTGATACCCATCTCGTTGAGATAAGCATCGCCTGCGAAGGAAACGAGACTGGCGTGTTGTGCTTTCCAGCCGAATCGACCATGCCGCAGTGCATTGTTCGCTTCGGTTACCGGAACGTTAGTCAGTGTGCCACGCTGAGCTAACGGTTGTGCGGCGACGTTATTTTCAAGCGTCGAATTAGCAATACACTCCACGAAGCCGTCACCAAGGGTGCTGGTGACCACACGGAATGCTTTCACGGTCTCGGCAGTCGAGATGTGTTCGACGATATCGGAATCAGTCGATCGAGCATGAATCAACTGTCCACCTGGTGCATCGACGAACGCGCCGTTAGTGATGTGGCCGGCCCTGAATTCCATCTGCTGGCCAAATGCGCCAACATCGACGGACTGGTGACATTCAACGCATCCCACGTCGTTGTACGTTGGTCCAAGACCGTCATCGATTGTCTCCCGTTCAGAAAAAATGAACTTGTTGTCCTCAAACCTGCCGTTACCGCGGGCCGTGGGTGCTACAGGTTCATTTACGCACTCGACAATCGGGGTTCCTTTGACGCCGAAACCGTTAAAGAGGTCATCGGTCTTGGCGTCGTTGTCTGTGGTGAGTGCCTCGGTCGCGCCCTGACCTTCGACAGGTTGTGGCGAACTCAACGGTAGGATGAGCGCCACCGCGAACAAGAGCAGAGTCAGGATAGGTAAGACTTTCCTCATGTGAATTTCCCTCCTAGGAGCTGCAAACGCGGTTGGAAAACAGAAGTGACAGTTAGCCCGTCGGCAAACTGTGCGGTTCTGCCTGTTGGACCCCTGCTTGATGGATTGAAAAGCAGCTCAAGTCGTTTGGGGGTTGACCAGAGTGCTGAGTCCCCTCACCTAGAAGTGAACTAAGGTCGAGCCTCAGTTGTGAGAGAGATAGCAGAGATAGATCGAGATCTCTGCTACAAAAAGTAAATCGAATTCAGCTGAGCTGTGCTTTTAATGAATCGGGAGTGGGCGCACTCTATTCCTATTCGCCAGTGATGTCAAGAAAATTGTGCGCGACTAATTCAGCGATTTCGCGGTTTGCACGCGTCGCACTTTTCCGTTAAAAGAATTAGCGAAAGAACTCGCTCGCATGACCTATCCGTTCACAGCAATAGTTGGCCAGGAGGAGATGAAGCTGGCGCTGATTCTCAACCTCGTCGATCGATTGATCGGCGGGGTCTTGATCATGGGTCATCGCGGGACGGGGAAGTCGACAGCGGTTCGAGCGCTTGCAGCTTTGCTCCCGCCAATCAAAGTAGTCGCCGGCTGTCCTTATAACTGCGATCCGGCTAATCCATGTTCCAACTGCCTCACAAAAAACGGTCGCTCATCGCAGTCTGTGCCTGTGCCCGTCGTTGAATTGCCACTCGGCGCCACTGAAGATCGCGTCTGCGGAACGATCGATATTGAACGCGCCCTCGCGTCGGGCAGCAAAGTTTTCGATCCGGGTTTGCTCGCGCGAGCCAATCGCGGTTTTCTTTACATCGATGAAGTCAATCTTCTCGAAGACCATCTTGTCGATCTGTTGCTTGACGTTGCGGCCACCGGAAGAAACCGCGTCGAACGCGAAGGGATCTCTGTCGAACATCCTGCGAGTTTCGTTTTGATAGGTTCAGGCAATCCGGAGGAAGGCGATCTGAGGCCCCAGTTGTTGGATCGTTTTGGACTACACACTGAAGTTACCACTGAAAACTATCTCAAGAACCGCGTTGAGATCGTCGAACGTCGCGACGCGTACGATCACGAAGCGGAGGCGTTTTGCGAAACGTTTGCTGCCGAGCAACAACAGTTGGCGAAACGGATCACGCGCGCGCGAACGAGTCTGCGAAAGGTGAACGTCTCGCGCGCGATACTCGAAAAAATCGCGCAGCTTTGTGCGGATCTCAAGGTTGACGGACATCGTGGCGAACTCACGATCATGCGCGCGGCTCGCGCGTTGGCGGCGTTTGAGGGCCGGCGATCGGTGAATGAGAACGACGTCAGACGTGTTTCCGCTATGTCGCTGCGTCACCGGTTGCGGCGCGACGCGTTGGATGAAACCGCCACGAGTGAACAGATCGAGCAGGCGATGGATGAGGCGCTTCCTCCCGCTGCGACGCCCAAAACCGACGGCCAAGCGGACACGGATAACACGGATTCACATTCTGATGGCCAAGATCCTGTTTTTGATCCGCGGCCTTCACGCGCGCCGAATGGCGCGCGCCCGAATAAAGCGGACGGTCCATCGCCACCGGCTTTAGAAAACCGGTCACGGCCGATACAGCTCGAAGAACAGTTACAACCAAAGGATCGCTCGCGCAAGACAAGCTCGAAGACGCGCCGTTCAGCGGGCGCGAAAGCCGCCATCCAACAGTTGCGCGGCAGGTACACACGTTCCGTTATGTTCAAAGGCACTGGCGCCAGAGTCGCTGTCGACGCGACGCTGCGCGCAATGGTCGCCGAAGCGCGCCGGCAATTAACACCCGTGTCATCGAGCGCCTTGCGTTACAAGCTCCTGAAAGACAAACAAGGCACGTTATTCATTTTCGCGATCGATGCTTCGGGCAGCATGGCAGCGAACCGCATCGCGCGTGCGAAAAGTACGATTCTTAAACTGCTTCGCAAGTCGTACTTGAATCGCGACAGCGTGGCAATCGTTTCGTTCCATGGCATGACCGCAAATCTTGATTTGCCGCCGGCGCGAAGTATTTTGCGTGCGCGCCGAGTGCTCGACTCTCTACGCATGGGCGGAAGCACTCCGCTCGGCGCCGGCCTCGTGACCACTATCGAATTGATCAATCTCGTGGGAGACAAGTTCGGCGAAACGGTCGTGCTACTGTTTACTGACGGCCGTTCAAATGTTCCGTTAAGACGCAACGGTCTGAATCTGCGTGCGTTGCGCCACCTGAAGATCGAAGGTGAACTGCGAGAACTCACCGGAGCTCTGAAAAAGACCGGCGCGCGCGTGATTGTGGTCGATACTCAGAAAGAATTTGAGTCGAGTGAAGAAACCCGGCGGCTCGCTCAGATACTCCAGGCGCAGTTTGTGAAGCTGGCGCCTACTTCTACTCGTTAGCTCTGTGGCCAACATGGATTCAAGTGAACGTGACGCACGCGTTTTTGCGCTTTACGAACAACTGATCGAGATCGAACAGCGGTTGATCCCGACGGGTCTGCACATTTTTGGCAGAGCTTCATCGGCAGGTGAGCAGGTTGATCTCTTCAAAATGATCGCGTCGTTCGATCGGCCGGAGCTGGGCGTTCGCGCGTTGCCCGCTGAGCTCGTTGGAGACGCTGTGCGAGCGTTCGTCGGGAAGGGATCTGAGGAAGCAATCCGCTTTTTGGAGGCGCATGGATTAAAAGCCGAATTGACGCAGCCGGTATTTGCGTTGCTCGAACGCGTTTCCGCAAAGCTGCAAACAAACACCGAGATCGATTCGCTCGTGCGTGCGTTGCGCGGTGAGTTCATCGAACCGGGTCCGGGCGCTGACATCATTCAGAATCCCGAAGTGCTGCCGACCGGCAGAAATACGCACGCCGTTAATCCTTACTCCGTCCCATCCGCGGCAGCTTTTGCGCGCAGTGAAGTCGTCGCTACCAGCCTGCTCGAACGTTATCGCAGCGAGCACGGTCGTTTCCCCGAAGCGATGGCGCTCGTGCTCTGGGGGCTCGACAATATCAAGACACAGGGTGAAGGCGTCGCTCAGGCGCTGTGGCTCCTCGGAGTGCGCCCCGTGCGCGACGCTTTAAATAGGACGACGACCGTCGAGCCGATTAGTCTCGAGGAGTTAGGACGGCCACGCATCGACGTGGTGATGACCGTGTCAGGGATCTTCCGCGACCTGTTTAGCCCGACAGTCCATCTGCTTGATAAGGCCGTGCGCCTGGTGGCGCAGCTCGACGAGCCGTTGGATTTGAACTATGTGCGCAAGCACGTACTGGAACAGATTCAACACGAAGCATGCGACGCGGATGAAGCCGCAGTGCGAGTCTTTTCAAATGCGCCGGGAAACTACGGCACCAACGTCAACTTCATGGTCATGGATTCGCAGTGGGAACGCGAAGAGACGCTCGGAGATCTTTTTGTGACGCGCAAGTGTTTCGCGTACGGCCGCGATTCGCGCGGGCAGGCAATCGAAGGCAGGGAAGCGCGCCTCGCAATGGACCGCGCGCTCTCGCGCGTCGAAGCGACATATCAGAACATCGACACGTTTGAGATCGGGCTGACCGATGTGGACCATTATTTCGAGTATCTCGGCGGCGTGTCGAAAGCAGTTGAGAAGCGCGCACGCTCGCGACCATCGATCTACCTGTCTGACAGTTTGTCGCGCGAGGTAAAGATTCGTTCGCTCGAGGAGACGGTGCGATTGGAGACGCGCGCGAAGACACTGAATCCGAAATGGTATGAGGGAATGCTGAAGCATGGATTCAGAGGCGTCGCTGAGATCGAGAACCACGTTTCGAATACCTTTGGGTGGAGCGCAACGGCGGACGCGGTCGACGACTGGATCTACGCGGAAGTCGCGAACACGTTCTTGTTTGACGAGTCGATGCTCGAGCGTTTACGCGATCTGAATCCGCATTCGGCGCTCGCGCTGGCGCAGCGGCTGTTGGAAGCGAACGGGCGTGGATACTGGGACGCTGATAATGCGGCGCTCGCGAAGTTGCGCGACATCAGCCGAAGTTTGGAAGATCAACTCGAAGGCGTTGCATGAACATTGCATCGCAAAGATGCACAAGAACGACAAGAGGCACAAAACCGTTAATCGGACTGCTCGTACTTCTTGTGCCTCGGACTGCTCGTTTTTGTGCCTCTTTGCGGTGCATTCTTGTGCCTTTTTGTGATGCATGAACATTACGGTTCTATATGTTGGGTCGAGTTTGCTGGCGCCGCTGAAGAATGCGGAGCGCGAGATTAATCGCATTTACGGTCTGGATCTGCGCGTGGCGGCTTATAACTTTGGTTCACCCCTTAGCGACAACGATTGGATTGACGTTGAGCGCGATCTGTCGCAGGCCAATGTTGTCTTCGTTATTCACGTGATGGACGGCGAGAACGCGTCGAGGCTGGTTAAGGCGCTTGAAGGTCGTAAACACGACGCGATAATCGTGATCAACTGTATGCCCCAGCTGATGCGCCACACACGTATGGGGCGACTGGATGTCGGTAAGTTGGGTTTTCTTAAATTTAAGGCCGATAGAAGAAAAACCAATCATGGAAAGTACTTGAAATTAGTGGATCGTCTGCCTGGAATACTCAGGTTTATTCCCACCACGGGTGCCTTGACTGACGCAAAGCACTATCTCTACCTCTTTTGTTACTTCCTCCAACCGACGCCGTCGAACATTCAGTCGATGTTGCTTTACTCACTGAAGCATTATGTTCGCGACGCGCGCCTGAAACGGGTAAAGATCGGGGAGCCGCAGCAAGTACCATCCGTCGCGATTTACCATCCGGACGCGCCGAGACTCTTCGAATCGTTTGATTCTTACGAGCACTGGTACAACAAGCCGCTCGATCCACAATCCACTATCGGCCTGTTGCTGATGCGCCCTCAGGTGGTCAGCAAAACTACCAAACACTACGACACACTGATCAGATCGCTTGAAGCGGAAGGATTGAGCGTCGTCCCTGCGATCGCGACGCTGATGGACAACCGCGAAGCCGTATCCAGGTTCTTTATCCACGAGAGCAACGCTCGCGTCAGTCAGATCCTGTCCCTCACGGGATTTAGTTTCGTCGGTGGCCCTGCCATGAACGACAGTGCCGCGGCGGCCGAGTTTCTGCGCGACTTAAATCTTCCGTATCGCTCGGCTGTGAGTCTCGATACGCAAACGATTGAAGCGTGGACTGAGTCCGCCACCGGTCTCAATCCGGTTCAAGCCGGAATGCAGATCGCGATTCCTGAGATCGACGGCGCAACCGAACCATTTGTTTACGGTGGTATTCCCGGCAGAGGCCAGGAACCTGTTGCACTGGAGGATCGCTGCACGCGTCTGGCGCGGCGTTTGAAACGTTGGCACAGGCTGCAAACTTCACCGCGCGATCAGATCAAACTCGCGATCGTTCTCTTTTGTTTTCCGCCGAGCAAAGGAAACATCGGCACGGCCGCGGACCTGGATGTCTTTCCCGGCGTTCAAGATGTATTGCGGCGACTGCGTGACGAAGGTTATCAAGTTGAAGTGCCGGACGACGGCGATGAACTAAGAGAAAGATTGCTCGGCGGAAACTCAGAAGAGTTTGGCGCGACCGCAAACGTCGCTTATCGAATGAGCGCTGATGAATATCGACGCCTTTGTCCGTACGTAAGAGAGGTGGAGAATGATTGGGGCGCAGTGCCCAGTCGCTTGATAATACAAGGCATCACCCTTGGCAACGTCTTTATCGGCGTACAGCCAACCTTCGGTTTTGAAGGTGACCCGATGCGCTTGATGATGGCGCGCGGCGGCACGCCCCATCACGGTTTCATGGCGTTTTATACTTATCTGTCCCAGATCCTCAGCGCCGACGGCGTCATTCACTTCGGCACCCACGGCTCGCTGGAGTTCATGCCGGGCAAACAGATCGGACTTTCGGGCGCGTGCTGGCCGGATCGCTTGATAGGCGAGTTGCCAAACTTCTACATCTATAGCGTGAACAATCCTTCCGAGGGTTCGATCGCGAAACGGCGTTCGTATGCAGAGTTGATCTCGTATCTCACACCGCCGATCGAGAATGCAGGGTTGTACAAGGAATTCGCAGGTTTAAAAGATTTGGTAATGGCTTACCGTGAATCGCGATCTGAAAGCGAACGCGCACGGTTGTTTGAGTCAATCCAGCAGTTGTCCGCCGAGCTTCACCTCAACTAGCCAGACTTTATCCGCGTTACAAACTCGTTCACGTCTACCCGATGTCGAAAAGCCTCGACTCCGTCTACCGTAACAACGGGAATGTCGTACTTATATTTTCTGAGCAGCTCAGTATCAGACTCGATGTTGATCTCTTCGAAAGTGAACCGCTCCGAGATTCCAGCGGAGTGGATTGCTGCCTTCGCATCGTCGCAGAGGTGACACCCTGGTCGCGAATAAACAACTACATGAGGTTTAGTCAACTAACAACTCCATACGTTTGGGAATATCGCGCTTCGTGGTGAGTAAAACCGCTTGCCAGCAAATCGCGAAACAAGGTATAAATGGCATCGCCGACCACATTATATTTGTTTTGATAGGCGCGGCGCTCTTCATGTTTAAGCAAATAATTTGCTTTTCTGCGCAGAGAGTCATCCCTGTAACACGGGGACTTGTATAAGCGCTCTCTGTTAGCTAAGTCGAAGTGTACCCACGGAAGTTCGCAACGCCCACATAGGAACTAAGCGACGGAGGTTTCGACTTGGACAGTCAAGCCGATCAAATATCCGCCCGACCGGTAGGCACCGCACTGAACGTGCCATCCCCAAGTAAAGTTGGCGCCGCTGCGCCGGCGCGACCGGTGGAGTCAGTTGAGACAACTTCTGACGATGCTTCCGTCAATAAAATGCGGCGCCGGATTGTCTGGGCGACTGTCGCCGGTGCGCTAACGACTTTCTTTCTGATGTTCCTGCGGTTCTTCCTGCCGCGCTCGATTCTCGAACCATCCAGCATCTTTCGCATTGGCCCGCCCGCGGACTACGCAATCGGCGTCGATACCAAGTGGCAGCAGCAATATCGCATCTGGGTCACACGCACGTCGGATCGACTCTTCGTAATCTACGCGCGTTGCACGCATCTGGGTTGTACGCCTGACTGGAAAGCAAGTGAAAACAAGTTTAAGTGCCCGTGTCACGGTAGCGGTTACGACAGCGAGGGGATCAATTTCGAGGGTCCGGCGCCGCGACCGATGGACCGCGCGGAGGTGAAGCTGGATGCCGAAGGACAGATTGTGGTTAACACCGGCAAGCTGTTCGAATGGCCGAAAGGCGGCACTAACCACTTTGAAGACGATGACGCGTTTATCAGGGTTTGAGCCGCGGATTTACACAGATGGACACAGACCGAACCGATGGACAAAGACCCAAAAGAGACTAAGCAGTTAACTACCGGTACTGACGGTAGTAAAGGCATGATCGAAAAGGTCAAAGAGGGGACAAGTGCGCTCAAGGACCGCGCCGTCGAAGAGGCGAAGGAATACAAAGATCCGCAGGAAACGCAGCTTTGGAAATCGATCTTTCGTGTCTCGCACGATCGCTCAGATCCGCGTAATCGCTCACTCGCTATTCTTTCGAACGTCTTTCTGCATCTCCATCCCGCGAAAATCAACCGCGACGCTGTTCGTTATGGCTTCACGTGGGGCATGGGCGGCATCACGTTCTACCTTTTTGTGGTGCTGACGTTCACGGGTGTGCTGTTGATGTTTTATTACCACCCGACGAAAGCGCAGGCCTTTACCGACATTCTTTATCTCGAGCACGACGTGCCCTTCGGCAAGCTTTTGCGAAACATGCACCGGTGGGCGGCGCACTTGATGGTGATCACCACCTGGCTGCACATGTTTCGCGTAGTGCTGACCGGCTCGTACAAAAAGCCGCGCGAGTTCAACTGGTGCGTAGGCGTGGTGCTGCTCGTTCTAACCCTTTTGCTTTCTTTCACCGGATATTTGCTGCCGGACGATCAACTTGGCTTCTGGGCGGTGACAGTGGGAACGAACATGGCGCGCGCGACGCCGCTGCTGGGAAGCGAGGGCCCGTTTGGGCCGCAACTTGGCCTGACTCCATACAACGACGTGCGTTTCGGTCTGTTGGGTGGATCGATCGTGGACGATAGTGCGCTCTTGCGCTCGTACATCTGGCACTGCATCGGCATTCCCCTCGTTGCGTCAATATTTATGGCGGTGCACTTTTGGCGGATTCGTAAGGACGGCGGGATATCCGGGCCGGCGCCG
>DASZDV010000639.1:0-13134 GCA_035941575.1 Pyrinomonadaceae bacterium | reverse complement strand
AAGCCGAACGGCTCGGTTTCGCCCCGCCATGCTCGTTGACGCGCATAAAGACGTGGCGCAAGTTGGAGAGTCTTTACGGCGATAGGCTTTGAAGCGTGGATTAATGGCGGCGCCGGCGCTTGAGGTATTCGGGGCGGCCGGCGATGTTGCCGCGCGTAGCAAGTGGGCGAAAAATGATTCTTAAGCGGCCGCGCACTTTAGCGTCCTTGTAGGGCACGGAGATCGCTGGGCGTTCGGGTGACTCGTGATGTGAGATCATGCGCAGCATGTCGCCGCGTCGTTGTGCGTGAGCGCAGTGGAATCTGCCGCGATACTCTATGAGGTAGATTGGACGCTCAAACTCGCCCCACTGCCCTTCAGCAACCGTGCGTTCGGATGCATCCAACTGAAGTAGGCTGCCAGGTGGCAACAACGGCCACATCATTCTGTCCGCTCGTCCCACCATAACCAGCGGTCCTCGCGCCCAGTCAATGTCCCGCATGAGTAGCATAGGCACCTCTGACCAGATCGTGAGCAGGCGATATACCGCACTGTTAGGATCTCGCAAAAGCTCTGTCAGCTCGCCTCGATTCACCGCGTCAACCTCTTTCAGGCGCCTCAGGTTACTACTCTATTTTGACCAGACACAAGGTCTGGTTTGCGTTGACACTCTTGTGGCGGATATTGTCCGCGGCCAAAGCTGTTCAGCACGATGTTCTACGCTGTTGACACCTGAAGGCTAGGTGGGATATTGTCCGCGGCCAAACAGCGGTAAATTCTTTTTAAGACGTCGCGCCGAAGGATCGTAAACTCCCCGACTATTCCGAGCCATCGGGATCAGTTGCCGTTATTGAAACATCTCCGGGACTTCCTTCCTTGCCGTCATCCCGCTGTCGTTAGCAAGTAACGCCTTTCCGACAACGTCCGACGAATGAGTTGCGGTGAGGCTCGTTAGATAGTTCCACCCACTTTGTCAAACCCCCAGCGCGACTCATGATGAATGAGCGGCTATCCAATAAAACGCCTATTGGCAGGTATACGCAACTGGGAGTATATTGCGGCTGGGCGTCTGACAAGGCATTAGCAAGATCGTCCTAAGCGGTGAAAGTTCGACCAGCCGCGCATCGCATCCGCGATCTGGCGCGATAGTGTTAGTGTCTTCAGGTATCTCGCAACTCATTGATTTTATTGATCTTTTCGGTTTGAGATCACCCTCAACCAAATAGTCATATAGACAGATAGCACACACGCCGAGACGAAAAGCGTGTGTTGGTTGGAACGAAGGTCTACGACTTTTGGAGTCCTGCGAACGGGTCGTGCCCAGAAGGCCCAACACACAGGGAGCAGTAGTCCCAGGAAGCCCAGAAACCGAGATGCTCGATCAATGCCGCTCGGCGGCCCAGTCGGAACAGAGTCGAGAACAGCTCTTCACTGAGCGCTACGAGATCTTGCTTGAGTGGGCACTGCAACTGACCAACCGGCAGGATGCGGCCGAGGACTTGGTTCAGGACGCGTTTGTGCAGTTCATGCTTGCGCGTACCCAGTTGGAAGAAATTGAAAACATAGACGGCTATCTGCGACGACTGTTGCACAACATGCATGTCTCACGAATGCACCGGTTGTCGCAACGCCTCCGTGACGATGCGCTGTCGATTGTTGACTACGATACGCTACGTGTCTTCTGGGCGGCGGTCGAAACGCCGCGACGCATGCAGGTCGCAGAAGAGCTACACCAGATCTGCGCGTATGCATGTCTTAGAAAAGAAACTTCACGAGCCGGCAGCGTCCTCATTCTGAGATTCTTCCTCGATTACCTGCCAACCGAAATTGCGAGCGTGCTCAGCAGTTCACGTCACTGCGTTGATCAGTGGCAACGACTCGCACGTCGTGAAGTAAAGCTTTTCATGGAAGAGCCAGACCGCCTACGTTTCGTGGGTGCCGGAACGGCGCAGGCCCGCCCATTGAGCGATTATCCCGGCTCGGATTGCGATCTGATGCTTGCGTTGCGCGCGTTGATCTTCGGTTCCTGCCAGGGAAGCTGTTTACCAAAAGACCAACTGGCAGCGGCTTACGCGAAGCAGAGCGGTGAGGCTCTTTCGACGACGGACTTGGCCCACATCGTGAGTTGCCGGTCTTGTCTAGACGCGGTCAATGCGATCCTCGGACTGCCGTTGCTGGCACAACGCTATCCGGCTGAGGACTGCCATGGTGACGAGCCGCCACGCGAGGGCGGCGGCGCTGGAGGCTCAGGTGACGTTCCCACGCTACCGAAACGATTTAAGCGGCAACTGCGCGAAATCCGCGAACACAAACCAAGCGAACTACGCATTTCTGTAAACGGCGTGTTGCGCAGTTCGTTGATCATCAACGGCGAGTCAAGCGAGATCGATCTCAACCTGCCACTGGAAGAACAACCTGAATTTGTCGAAGTGACGAGCGAACAGGGCGTACAGCTTCTCTTCCTGAGTATTAACGACAACTCTGTGAATTACGAGCAGTGGGCAGAGATCGAGTTAAGTGAAAGACGGGCGCTTGTAGTCACCCTGCGCATGTCCGGTGGTCCAAGACTGCACGTTCTCTACAACGATCCGGTAGTGCCGGAGATTTCACCGGAAACCACTACCAAGAAAGTACTGTCCTCACTCCTCACCGTTGTACCGGCGCGTACGGTCGTTGAATCGTCATACTTGAAAGGCCATTTGAAAGCGCTTCTTGCGGCCCTACGAAACGCGCTGCGACGAGATCGCATTGCGAAGGACACGGAAGTATCTGCCGCGGCGCCGACTTCACTCGGGCTTTTGGGCCAACCACAATCGATCTCGCAGCGGCGCTTTTGGAGTTCACCGGCACTCTTGACGTTCTTGTTTCTGATCGTAGTTGGCGCTGCGTCTCTTGTTTACAGAGCGACTCTGGAAAAAACACCGGCGGCAACCGATTTGCTCGCTCAGGCGACTATCGCCGAGTTAGACCGTGCGCGTGTAAGTGATCGCGTTGGTCATCGATCGATCAATCTCGAGATCCGGCGTTCGAGTGAAGGCGCGCTGATTTCGCGACACACGATCGAATCGTGGGAAAACTATGAACAACCGCAGCGGATCCAGCGACTCTATGACGAGAGCGGACGGCTGCTGGCAGCCGCCACGCAAGACGCCGGCGGTACCCGCACGGTTTACCATCACCAATCCAAGACGCCACAACAGCGCGGCTCAACACCCGAGAGCCTGCTGCTTGACCTCGATGATATCTGGCAACTGATTCCCTCCGTCCGGGAGTTTGACTCGATCATTGCGGAGCCCGCGGCAGCGGTCGTACAGCAGAGAGCGACCAGCTACGTCGTGACGATTGAAAAAGAGCGCGCCATCGGCGCCAGCCGGTTAATTAAAGCCACGTTAACACTGTCGAAGGATGACCTTCATGCAGTAGAGCAGACGCTCGTGGTCCAACGTGGCGCGGAGTTGCGCGAATACAAGTTTGTCGAAACCGCTTCCGAACTGCTTCCTTCACGGGCAGTTGGTCCAAACGTCTTCCAGATCGATCCGGAATTGGCAGGGGAAATTAGAACCAGCAAAGGTGCGGCGGCACCGCCGATAACGAAGAACACTGCTGATCCAACCCCCACCACGTCGAATCCATCCGTAGCGTCAGCAGAGTTGGAGATCGACGTTGCATACTTGCTCAATCAGGCTAAGGCCGACAGGAATGAGCAAGTAACCCTCACGCGCAGCGCGAGTGGGTCACTGCGCGTTGAGGGAATACTTGAGAGCAACGAGCGGCGCGAAGAGTTTCTGCGTGTTCTCAGACCGGTTGCAAACAATCCGGCAGTGATCATTCAGCTTCGCACCGTCTCCGAAGCAACGACGCAAGCTGCACCGCAAGGAAAACAGTCCATCCGCGAGATCGAAGACACGGTAAACACTATCGCCGTCGATCAGGAACTGCGGGATTACTTTTCAAGACGTGGCTTGACTGGCGAAGCACTCGACCAGTCGGTGCGCTCGTATTCGTCTCGCGTCGTCAACCACAGTTACCAGGCGCTTTTTCACGCAATAGAACTGAGACGATTGGCGCTTCGATTCGCACACGTCGATATGCGCACCGTCGCGCCGGACGCGCGTACTAAATGGCTCGCGATGGTTCGCGAGCGGGCTCTGGCGTTCAATCGCGAGACCGTGGCCTTGCGCCGTGAACTGCAACCGATCTTTTTGTCCGATGCCTCCTCGACTACGCTCGAGGATTTCACAACTGATAACGACGCGGAGCTAACTCGCGCGATAGAACGTCTGCACCGCATGGCATTGGCAAACAGTCAAGCGATCAGTCAGGCATTCACGATTTCTGCGGAGAGTTCTGCGGTGGCGTTTAAGTCGCAACAATTCAGTCGCAGTTTGGAAGGAGCTGTCACTTTGTCGAACCGTATTTCACAGGTGCGATAAGAGCCGGCAACAGCTCCTCTCTCGTGCGGTCCAGGGCAAAGGGCGGGGCTGACAAAACCGAAACTCACGCGCTGTTTCAGCCCAGAAAGGCGTGTCCCATCACAGGAGAAAAAAATGACCAGCAGCCCAGAAGTCTGCCCGTGTGTCTTGCGTCCTCACAGCAAATCAGACATCGGAAACTCAACCTCACCACGGCTCTTTTGTCTGCGTCTGCCAGACCTCACTGGTCCATCTCTTTTGCGTCTTGTTATTGGAATCCTGTTGTTTCTACTGATCGTCTCGGCTGACTCGCCGGTCACAAAAGCACAAAGCCCAACCGCGACTCTCACCGGCACTGTCACAGATCCGAATGAGGCTGTTGTTCCCGGCGTAAACATCGCCGTAATCAACATCGCCCAGGGCTTCCAAAGAACAACGGTCACCGACAGTGAAGGATCGTTTGTCGTGGCGGTGTTGCCGGCCGGTCACTACACGGTCAAAGCCGAGCGCGAAGGATTCACAACAGTCGAACACCACGACGTGATCCTCAACGTCAACGATCGCGTTGCTCTCAAGATCCAGTTGAAAGTTGGCAGTATCAGCAGCCAAACCGTTGACGTGATCGATGCGCCCGCGCTGATAGACGAATCAGCGACAGTGGGCACTACAGTCGATCGACGATTCGTCGAAAACATGCCACTCAACGGTCGCAGTTTCCAATCGTTGATCACACTTACACCGGGAATCGTACTCGTCCCCAGCGCAATTAATGGCAACAGCGGGCAGTTCAGTGTCAACGGGCAGCGCGCAAACACCAACTACTTCACGGTGGACGGAGTCAGCGCTAATACCGGCAACGGCGGCGGCTCTGTTCCCGGTCAGGCAACGAGTGGCACGTTGCCGGCTCTCACTACCTTTGGCGGCACAAACAGTCTCGTTTCCGTCGACGCGATGCAGGAGTTTCAGGTGCAAACCTCGACGTACTCCGCAGAGTACGGACGTTCGCCTGGCGGCCAGATCTCGATCATCACTCGCTCCGGAACGAATGACTATCACGGTTCGCTATTTGAATATTTGCGCAACGACAAACTTGACGCCAATGATTGGTTTGCAAACCGCGCGGGCCAACCCCGACCGCCGGAACGGCAGAACGACTTCGGTGGCACCTTGGGTGGACCAGTGGTTCTGCCGCGCTTCGGCGAGGGTGGATCTCAACCGTGGTACAACGGAAAGAACCGCACGTTTTTCTTTTTCTCATACGAAGGACTGCGTCTGCGCACGCCTAAATTCGGTCTAACAAATGTTCCATCAGTCAACCTGCGGCAGACTGCGGCCCCGGGCATCCAACCAATTCTGCGTGCGTTTCCGTTGCCGAATGGCCGCGTTCTGGCAAATGGTTTCGCAGAGTTCTCGAGTGGCTATACTGACGCTAACACCCTTAACGCTACCAGCATTCGCATCGATCAAAACTTCAGCAATCGCGTCACCTTGTTCGGCAGATACAACTTCGCTCCCTCGCGCAGCGCGGTGCGCAATGGCCAGAGCAATCTTGGCACCCTCTCGATAACTGAGCTGCGACCGCAGATTCTGACAGTGGGAGCTACGATGATCCTCTCTCCCACAATCAGTAACGAACTACGGGCCAACTACAGCGTCAACCCGGCCCATATCTTCTTCGAACAGGACAATTTTGGCGGCACAGTACCTCTCCCTCGTGAGTTCGTGCTGCTACCTCAATATGCTCCTGAAGGCACCCACTGGAATGGAGCTGTGACGTTCGCATTGGCGGGCTTATCCAGCGCCTTCTTTCCACAAGTGCCCCTGAACGACACCGCGGTAACCCAGCGTCAACTGAACATTATTGACACGCTGACGACGACCGCCGGAGCGCACCAGTTGAAATTTGGCGTGGACTACCGGAGGCTGGCGCCAGTACTCTCTCCGCGCGCTTACCTCGTGAACCTGAGCGGGTTTACTCCAGCCGCTGTCGTGAGCGGCATCGTGCCCTCGGTTACGGTCGGCGCAGGCCTTGAGACGCGACCCATCTATCACGAGTTCTCAGCCTTCGCTCACGATTCGTGGAAACTCTCTCCGCGCCTGACTGTCTCGTTTGGGTTGCGCTGGGACGTGAACCCACCGCCTGGCGAAGCGAATGGCAACGATCCGCCGGCCCTGACCGGTGACCTGACAAATCTTGCCAGTCTTGACGTGGCGCCAAAGGGTTCGCCGCTATGGGCTACTACCTATAACAACTTCGCTCCACGATTCGGAGTCGCTTACCGGCTTTTTGATAGCCCCGGTCGTGAGACAGTTCTGCGCGGCGGGTTCGGTGTTTTTTACGATACCGGGAATGGGCAAGGCTCGGCTGGATTCGATCGGGCGCCTTTTGTACCCGTGCGCACGGTGGCCAACGTTGCACTACCTTTGCCGCCTTCACAAGTTGCGCCGCCTCCGTTCACGTTCACTAGTCCATATCAACTGTTCATTACCTTTGATCCGGATCTGAAGCAGCCCTACACGCTGCAATGGAATGTGGCTGCCGAACAATCACTCGGCAGCAACCAAACTCTGACAATGTCGTACGTCGGTAATGCGGGACGTCGTTTGCTGGTCCAACGTACGCTCACGCTGACACCCTTCAACCCGAAATTTACGCAAATACGGCTCGTTACGAACGACTCGACTTCCGATTACCACTCACTTCAGATGCAATTCCAACGTCGCCTGTCGCGCGGACTCCAGGCTCTTGCTTCCTACACCTGGGCGCACGCAATCGATGTGGTTTCTTCAGATGTTGTCAGCAACGTGCTCCTGCGCGGGGATTCGGATTACGACATTCGTCACAATCTCACTGGCGCCGTAACTTACGACATTCCACGCGCGACCAAGAACGCTGTTGCGGGAGCCGTGCTGCGAGATTGGTCCATCGACACACGCTTCAACGCGCAAACAGCTTTGCCGTTGAACATAATCTCCGGAACAATCACCGACCCAACTGACGGTACGCAGATCGGGCGTCGCGTCAATCTCATTGAAGGCGTGCCTGTCTATCTCGGCGATCCAACTGTTCCCGGTGGCCGGCTGATTAATCGAAACGCATTCTCAACCCCGCCCGGAACTCAACAGGGCACTCTCGGACGAAACGTAATCCGCGCTCTGCCCGCATGGCAAATAGACCTGGCGTTACGCCGCCAGTTCAACCTCTCAGAAAGAGTAAAGCTTCAGTTTCGAGCCGAAGCCTTCAACATCTTCAATCACCCAAACTTCGGAACGATCAATACGAACTTGACCAGCACCACCTTCGGTCAGGCCACGAACATGCTGGGAACACAACTGAGTGGTCTTACTTCACTCTTCCAGATCGGTGGCCCACGCTCGATCCAATTTGGGCTGATAACACGTTTTTAGAATGGTTAAGATTTACCTGCTAATAGTCTCTTTGCTGTCTTCCGTGCTCGCCACGGTTCCGATTGCCGAACGCGTAGCCAGCGCGGAGCCTGACCCCGTGCGATCATCCGTGGCGAAGTTTCGCAAGATCGATCGGCAGAGGCTGATTGCGGCAAAGCTCGCCGGAAAAAAAACGGTGATGCTCCTGGTCGCTTCACGGCGGGGAGAAAATGAAAATGTAACGAGGCAAGTGCTCAGTCTCGGCGCGTCGATTCGCTTTCGCGAAGACAGTGTCGACTATTTGCGCGTGCTTGCACCCGTTGACACTGTCACTGAAATTACTCGTCTGCCCGGTGTTGAAGTCGTCGCGATCGACGGAGTGCAAATGTACTACACGATGCAGGAAGTGGGTGTCAAAACCCGTCTCCCAGCATCGCCACCCGATGCTAATACCCCGCCGGAAAACCCTTTTCTTCCCGCCCAGGATATCGGTGCGCCCCAGTTCATCAGAGAGCATCCGACCTTCGATGGCCGTGGCGTAACAATCGCTAACCTGGACGGCGATACTCCCGACCCGCTGGCGCCAGAACTGAAACGAGCGACATCACTCGATGGTCGTTCAGTACCTAAGATCGTGGACCAGATGACCTCGCTCGATCCACTCGACGACGATTCGCCGTTCAAGATTAAAATGGTCAACCGCGTTGAGGCGAACGAAGGAAGATTTGTCCTCAACGGAACCACCTACCACGTCGCCGCTAACGGCCGGTACCTCGTCGGCTTCTTCGACGTGGCTGCATTCGCCGGCGGGCTGCTGCGGAAATACCTGCCCGCGCTGGATCAGAAGCTCTCGGTGTTGTGGGACGACGAGACCAATTCGATCTGGGTTGACACCAATCAGAACCAAAACTTCGCCGACGAGAAACGAATCACTGACTTTAATCTCTCTTTCGAACCCGGCATTCTCGGGAAGGACGATCCAGCAACACCACTGCGCGAGACAGTCGCCTTCACGATCCTTACTGATGCGGAACACAAGCTGATTTACCTGGCGCCACTTGTTAATCGTCATGCTACCGGTACGGCCAGTGTTGCTGCCGGTAACGGTTTTTTTGGTGGGCGCATGAACGGCGTCGCGCCCGGCGCCCAGATCGCTTCCCTGCTACGGAAATCCACGACACAGGTATTCGTGGAGGCGATGATTCTTGCGATCAAAAACCCGAAGGTGGATCTGGTCAGCTTGCAATGGGCTGCGTTGATACCACCGCAAGACGGCAGCTCTGTCGTCGGGGTGATTTTCGACCGGCTCGTTGAGAAGTACAAAAAACCGATCTTCAGCAGCGCCGACAATGTTGGACCAGGCATCGGGACGAACGGTGAACCTGCTGCGGCTACAGGTGTGATCAGTGTCGGCGGTTACATCAACAAGAAAACCTGGCAATCGAATTACGGAGTGGTTAGCGCCGCGAGCGACACGCTGGTAAACCTGTCAGCACGCGGCCCTCGGGTGGACGGAGGGTTCAAACCGGATCTGGTAGCACCGGCGGCCGCCGTCACGTCTAGTTTCGGCCCCGCGGACCAGCGGAATGCGCCGTTTACTCTACCGCCAGGTTACAGCAGCGCAATGGGAACTTCGTTTTCCTGTCCGATGGCTTCCGGCGCGGCCGCATTGCTGATCAGCGGCGCAAAACAATCGGGCCTCGCGTACGATGCGGAACGAATCCGTTGGGCGCTGAAGTCATCAGCACGCTATCTGCCTGCAATTGCAGCTCATGAGCAAGGCAGCGGATTAATCGATGTTCGAGCAGCGTGGGAAGCACTCAAACGTGCGCCTGTGCCGGTGAAGATCAAAAGTTCCGCACGAGTAAACGTGGTGGTTGGTCCATTTCTATGGGTTCCCTCTCGTGGGCCAGGAATTTATGAACGAGAAGGCTGGAAGCCCGGCCAGACTGGCCAACGAATAATCACCTTCACGCGCACATCCGGCCCGTCTGAACCGAGCACCTACAGCGTCCGGTGGATCGGCAACGACGGAACGTTCGCAAGCGCCGGGAACATACAACTGCCGTTAAACGTTGCCGTTGCACTTCCGGTATCGATCGATGTGAAAACGCCGGGCGCGCACAGCGCCATCCTTAATCTCGATGAGCCGGGCGGAGCACAAGCAATCTATCAAGTGATGAACACGATCGTTGCGGCGGATCAGTTTACCGCCGCTAACAATTTCACTGTCACGCGTGCTACCTCCATCGCTTACCCGGGATACACGTCATTCTTTTTCAACGTGCCGCAGAACACGTCTGCCTTCACAGTAGTTGCTAAGATCGACTCAGGTACCGTGCGAATGAGGTTTATGCGTCCTTCAGGAAAGGAGTTCGATTCCGCCTATGATGTTCCCGTACGTTGGCTGCCCGAGTATCAAACCGGTGGCACACTCGATCGCGCCATCACCAATCCGGAACCAGGCGTGTGGCAGGTAGTTGTTGAGAACCACAGCCTCACTGCGCCCGGCGAATTGAGCGCGGAGGCACAACAGGCAAAACTCACACTTACGGCTTGCGTCTTCTCAGTCGAGACACAAAACCCACTGACGCGTTTGAGTGCAGCGCGGCCTGATTACCGATTACTGCGCTTGGTCAACAACTATGCGCCGCTCGACGGTAACTACCTCGAAGCCTCTCTTGGCAGCGCCTTTTCGACACGTGTCTCAATTTCACAAGACGCTGAACCAATCGTTTACGAGGTAAATGTTCCGCCAGGCGCGGGCGTGTTAACCGCACGCACAAACAATCCCACTGGCAGGCGAGCAGATGTAGATCTCTATCTCTATTTCTGTGCGGGCAATGATTGTGAGCTGAAGGCTTTTAGCACTCGCCATGGCGCGCAGGAGAATGTAACTATCGCTCAACCCAAGGCGGGCAAGTGGAAAGTAGTGATCGATCCCGTTTCGCTTCCAGCAGGCACATTGCTGCTCGACTACACGGACATCTTTACTCACGCTGCGTTCGGGTCACTGCGACCGTTGCCCGCGCGGGTGAGTTTCGGCTCGAACACGATTACGGAAATCAACGTCACAACTCACGTTGAAGCACTGCCAGCCGGAAATCGTCGCCTTGTGGGACTGTTGCTGGTGATGAGTCGCGAACCTTACACAGTCCAATACGACTACAATGCGGCTACCAAAAAGGTTGAACCCATCAAAGAACCTGTCAGCTTTGGTGAAGCAGTGATTTGGCGAATCTCCGAAAGGGGATTCAGAGATTCGCCATTTTAATGCGATCGCGGTTTGACTTATTCGTCAAACACTCCCAGTTGCGAATCGAGGTGGAGTGTATCCGGATCGACCCGATTATCCATCTCCGACAGGTCTTTGACGCCCAGAATCAACTCCTGGGCCCTGCCGACAACTACTACTTCCGCAGCTTCGTATTTCATCTTCGACTCTCCTTGTGCCTGGTCGTCCTATTCGTCGAATAGAGCGAGAAACGAATCAATGTGAAGGGTGTCGGGATCGACACGATTGTCTTCGAACGGTTCCGTCTTAATGCCCAGGATTACGTCCTGAGCTCTGCCAACAACTATCACTTCTGCAGCTTCGTATTTCATTTCAACTCTCCTGTTTCTCGCACCTTGAGGTGCAGTTTAGGTCCTACCCTGCGCATCAACGAGCAACGCAGAGTGCTTACGCTACGCCACAGCAATTAGCGGCGATCCGCTGCTGGGGGCGTAGTTCTTGGCCGCAGGGCGTGTTTCCAACGCTCGCAACCAAAGCTCCAACGAGATCGCGGTGAGTAAAGGGCCTGCATAAGTTTCAACGCCGTGCCGCGTGCGATCGATCGCAGCGAGAAGTGGTGCTGAATCCATGAAGCCGTACGCACATACACGCGAATCCGAAAACAACGCGCGCATTGCCTTCCACTCCCGCGCGACGGCGCGGCAAAGACCTTCCCTGGGAATGCCTTTTGTCTTGCGCCGCGCGACTTTCTCGGGAAGCAGATCGCGCAGCGCTCTCCGCATCAGCGATCTGTTCTCACCCGGTCTCAACAACTGTTCGAAAGGAATCGCTTGTAAAAACTCCACCAGAGGCCGGTGCATGAACGGATAAGAACTGTCCAAGGCCGTAATCTCCCTGCGGTGACAAGGCGAGACGTTCTTGATCACAGAAAGGTAGCTGATGGACCGATCTCTTCCGCTGGGAAGACGAAAACCAAACGGGTCCGGCGGCGGTATCTCGTTTTCGCGCAGTTTCATCCGCTCAACGAATGTGGGATTGAACCACGCCGGAACTCGCTTCATTGCCGCGCGCCGGAACAACGGCTGCACCTGGCGCGGCAGAATGGGTACGACAGTTTTTTGCCAAAGAAGGGTCGCGTAGGGTTTTTGCAGCGCCTGACTCCAGATCCGAAGGCTTCGGTGTAGAGCCAGCGGCTTCTTCAGCACCAACAGATCCGCCAGCTCCGGATACGGATCGTAGCTGCTGCCGAGGACTTGATCTCCGCCGACGCCAGTTAGCAGCACGCGCGCTCCGGTCTCACGCATGATCTGGCGAAGCGCTTCGTGATATCCAAACGAGTACAGGATCGGATTCGGACTCACGACGTCGAGATCATCTGTTGCGGGCGGCACTAACGGGCAATCTTCGTCTCTTACGTGTACTCCAGTCCTGCCCAGATGATCTTCAACACAGCGGATGAACTTGCTCTCATCCGAAGTAGGGGATTCATCGTAGACATAGGAGACCGTCTCGAAGCGCTTCGCTGCTGTTTCGTTCTTTCGAATGCCGTCAGCGGCGACACACGCAATGGTGGAACTATCAAGACCACCACTAAGCTCAATCATCACCGGGCGATCTGAACGCAGCGGCGCTTGCACGGCGTTTCGCACGTGATAGCGAAACGCTTCCTCATACTCCGCGTCATTGCGCATGCGGATCTCTCGTTCGGGATCGAGTTGCCAGTATCGTTCTTCAATCAGCCGTCCTGAGTCGGAGACAGTCAGGATGTGGGCCGGCTTCACGGAATGAATGTATTTGTAAGGCGTGAGGCCGACGGTTGGACCACGCGACATGCAGCCACCGACATACTCCTCACTGATGTCTCGCGAGACACCAAACACATTAAGAAGCGGCGCGAGTTGTGAGGACACGATCAAGCGATCACGATGCTGACAGTAATACAGTGGACGCGCGCCGGCGTGATCGCGGCACAGGAACAGTTTTCGAGTTTGCGGATCGTAGAGAACGATCGCGTACTCGCCGATGATGTGAAACGGAAACTTTGGGCCCCAGCGGCTATTGGCGGCCAACGCATAGTCAGCGTCAGTGATCACGCCTGACACTGTCTTCGCGAGCAGATGG
>DASZDV010000638.1:0-2021 GCA_035941575.1 Pyrinomonadaceae bacterium | reverse complement strand
AGTTCGTCGGTATTGCGGCAGCTAGTGAGCTCTTCGGCGTCTCGCGTTTCCTTTCCGTGCCTTTAGCGGCGATCCTCGTCTGGACCCTGATTGTGAAGGGATCTTACAAACGAGTCGAGCGCGCGTTCCTTGTCATGTCGCTCGTGTTTCTCGGCTACATCGTTTCTGCTTTTCTTTCGCGACCTGAGTGGAGCGCCGTCGCCGTAGGCTTGGTGAAGCCCGAGTTCAAACTCGAGCACGTGTTTCTCTTCACGTTTGTGGCCGTCGTCGGTACGACGATCTCGCCATACATGCAGGTGTACGTTCAATCATCGGTCGTCGAAAAAGGTGTGACACCGGAGAACTATGCAAAGACAAAAATAGACGTGTGGGTGGGCACGATCTTCGCGATTCTCGTCGCCTTCTTCATAGTTGTTTCAACCGCAGCCACACTTCACAAAGCCGGCATCGAGGTCTCGAGTGCTGGTGACGCCGCCCACGCTTTGCGACCGCTGGCCGGAAGATACGCGGAGACGTTGTTTGGCATCGGGCTCTTTGGAGCTTCGATGCTGGCGGCAGGAGTCTTACCGCTGGCGACAGCCTATTCGATAAGCGAGGCACTCGGGTTTGAGAAAGGCGTTTCGAGGAGTTTCCGCGAAGCGCCGATCTTTTTGGGTACGTTTACGTTTCTGGTTGCAGTCGGCGCGGCGATCGCGATTGTGCCAAACCTGCCGCTGATTCGAGTGTTGCTCGTCACGCAGGTGATCAATGGACTGTTACTTCCCTTCGTCCTGTTCGCCATCCTGAAGCTGGTAAACAATCGCGAGCTGATGGGCCGCTACGTCAATGGACCACTCTACAATCTCGCCGCCTGGCTGACCGCGATCGTCGTCACTCTTTTGTCACTGCTATATATATTGAGCACTCTCTTCCCGAAGCTCCTGCGTTTTTAGTAAACCCTTTTGCGCCTTTTGTGCTTCTTTGTGGCTCCATTTGGTGATAAAAGGATGTGTCTAAAATCGTGGCTCGTCCTCGTTTCACTAACAAGATCGTTCTCTTCCTGTTTGCGTCAGCAGTAGCTTTGCTGGCCGCCTATCTGTTTTGGTCTTTAGCCGGCGACGTCAAGGCGCTGCTCGAACACCGCATGGGAGTGGGCGCTAACCCATCTGCCTCAGCGGACACGATCGTCAACGTCATTAAGCTGATTTTGGTGGGAATCGTCGGATATCTCTTTGTCCGCGGCCTCAACTCAATCTTCTTCGGACTCGCTTTCTGGCTTAAACGAATCGACGCACCCACGCTGATTCGAAACATCTTCACCATCGTCGCCTTCACGATCCTGTTTCTGATTGCCTTCACGTTTATCTTTCCAGATGCAAATATCGGCGCGCTGTTCACCACCTCGGCAATCTTCGGCGTCATTCTCGGTCTCGCATTGCAAGATACACTCGGGAACTTCTTCGCGGGCATTTCCTTACAGGCAGATCGCCCGTTTCAGGTGGGCGACGTTATCACTGTCGGTGCGCAGAGACACACGGGAGTGGTCGAAGAGATTAGCTGGAGGGCAATCAAGATTCGCACGTTCACGAATCACGTGGTGCTAATAGCCAACAGTAACGCAGCGAAAGAGCCGATCGAGGTCTGTCCGCGCGATAATCTGAACGCACGCATCGTATTCTTCAATACTCTTTACACTGACTCGCCTGCGAAAACGATTCACGTCGTTCGTGAGGCCGTGCGCGAGGCCGACAACGTCTCCGAGAAGATCACGCCGATAGTCCGCATCCGAAACCTGGGCGATAACGGCGTAGATTACGAAGTGAAGTACTGGCTCGTCGACTACGCTAAATACAACGACACGGATGCACTGATCCGCCAGCGAATCTGGTACGCCTTCCGCCGCGCGGGACTGAACTTTGCTTTTCCGACCCATACGCTTCACATCGAGCGTCGCCATGGCGCGGCGGTACGAGACGGGGACGGCGGCGCGATTGCCGAGCGACTCTCCGCGGTCGATATCTTTGCGCCGTTGTCGGCAGACG
>DASZDV010000637.1:0-3286 GCA_035941575.1 Pyrinomonadaceae bacterium | reverse complement strand
GTCACCAACCACGACAGCGGCGCTACCGTCAGGCTCGGTGCGAGTAACGTAATCGATGGGCGACACTGTTGTGAGCGTGTGACCATCTGGGAAGTTCCACTCAATACCGCCGGAAACCCAGGCGCCACGCAGGGCGACCATCGCGTACTTCATGACCGGATTTGAATAGATGATGTCGCGATTAAGTGTCTTGTCGAAGATCTGATAGACGTGTCCGCCCAACTCAGGCAACACCGTGACTTTCAGGTATTCGTTTTCGAGGTAGACGGCTTTCCATGACTTGTTCGTCTTTTGCGTTCCGAGTGAATCAAGAAACGGGTATGGATAAACAGGCCGCCACTTGCGGCGTTGCCAATCGAGTAACGCTGGATACGGATTGGGAGGATTGAGTTCGTAAGTTGGGATCACGAGCGGCGCTTCCCACACTCGCGGGGCGTCGTTCGGAGTCTGCGCACTGACAAACTGCGCCAGAACCGTCGCGCCTAAAACTAGAACGTATATGATCCTTCGGAATACTCGTTTCATAAAAACCTCACGACACAAACCTCTCGCGCGCAGTCGAATATCGCTCTACCTTTTCCCGCGACACCTTGTATCCGGTTCCTGTTCCGGTTGGAACGTTAATGAATCCGTCTGCATCGATCTCGATAAGAGGTTCGACGACGTCGTCGACGTACCAACGTCTCGATGCTTCAATGTCCGTCGGAAATGAAAAACCCCCATGCATTGCCAGATGCAGAGCCTGGGCCGAAGCAATCCCTAGTTCGGGCATTGTTCCGACCCAACACTGGAGATCCGCGGCGTGCGCCGCATTCAGCATCAGGAGTGCTTCACTAAGTCCGCCGACTCTTTGCACTTTGATGTTGATGATTCGCGCCGCCTGTTTCTCAACCAAACGGTCAACCGAGGCCAGCGACTCGGCTGATTCGTCCGCGCACAAAGGCGTTTGCAGCATTGCTTGTAGTTCACCGGCCTCATCGATCGCGTCTGCGGCAAGTGGTTGCTCGATCATCATCAATCCGAACTGATCCAACTCCCGGAAGATCATCTCGTCGTCAATGGTGTAAGCGGCATTCGCGTCCACCATCAAAGCAAATTCCGGGAATCGTGCTCGTACTGCGTGAACAGGTTCGATGTCCCAGTCCGGTTGAATCTTGATCTTCACTCTACGGTAGCCTTGCGTAATGTAACGCTCAACACGTTCGAGTAATTCCTCGACAGTATCGAAGATTCCGATCGCGACTCCGGACGAAACGGCGCGCCGCTCGATGCCAAACAGCTCGCAAAGTGCCTTTCCCTTCGTATTCGCGTATGCATCCCAGAGCGCTCCGTCTACACCTGCTTTCGCGAACTTAGGACCTGGCCAATGACGGAGTTGCTCGTAAAGTTGGTTCGGATCAAAGGCTCCTAATTCGAGTAAACGAGGAATCAATTCTTCTTTGAGTGACTGCCAGCAACTCTCCGGCGTGTCAGCAGAATAGAACGTACCCGACATCGGCGACGCTTCGCCCCAACCGACTATTCCCTCGTTCGTCACGATTTCAACAAGGATCGACTCCTTCTCCGCCACGGTTCCGTTGCTAATGCGAAAAGGCTCAACAAACGGAATGCGAACGCGGTGCAGTACAATGCTCTTGATGCTACAAACCTTCACCACCATCAAGGACGCTCACGTCATTGTCGCGAGCATTTCTCGCGTTACCCGATTGCGCGGCGCCTGACCACTCGCGAAGCGAACCACCTCATCGACAGCCAACGCTCCCATTTCTCGACGCACTTCAATTCCGCCCGCCGCAATGTGCGGCGTCAGAACCACATTGGGCAGCTTTCGTAGCTCATGGTCCACCGGCAAAGGTTCGAGCGGATCGGTAACGTCCAGCGCGGCTCTCAATCGCCCTGTTCGCAGCTCGGCTAGTAACGCTTCCATATCGATCAATCCACCTCGCGCCACGTTGACCAGACATGCCCCGTCAGGAAGAAGAGCAAGGCGCATCTTATCGAAGAGATTTCGCGTTTCAGGTGTTAAAGCTGCCGCCAGAACAACGACTGAACAAGTGGAAAGAAGATGATCAAGCTCAACCAACGAAGCGCCGCGTTCGGCAACCACTTCGAGTTGCGCATAAGGGTCGCTTACCAGCGGTTCAATCTTGAACGGCTTAATCAGCTCGGCAAACGCACGTCCGATGCGACCAAAACCAACGATGCCAACTTTGCGACCGCGTAATGTCTCGCCTTCACTTACTTGCTCGTTAGTTCTGATTATTCCGTTACGCATCTCAGCGACATACTCGGGAATGCGACGGACGAGTGTCAGCACGAGCGCCAGGGCCATTTCTGCCACTCCACTCGCCATTGGATCTGCTGCGTTCGTAATTGTGACGTAGTCAAAAATCGGTTCAGCAACCCGCGACTTCACTTCGCCACCACAATGCGCAATCAACTTTACGCGTGGACCAGGCGCTAGCATCTCGGGCGTAATAAAAGGTGAATGCCAGGTAGTCAGCAACACATCAGCGTCAGCAATCTCCTGGCGCAACTCTGGTGTATCTTCTCTGACGGAACACCTGGTCCAATCTGCCACTTCAGCAAGTCTCTTCTGATCCGTCTCACTAAAGAAGTGCGGAAACAGAGCATCACTTGCCAGCACCAGAACTCTTGGTCGTGTCACTTCGCAGTTTCCTAATCGCGCTTATGAAGTCAGGCAACGCAACTTCGGGTTCCTCAATTTCGGGCCGCCAATACTTCTCCCATTCAAAACTGATGTAAGCACCAAACTTAAGCGTCTCGATCGCAGCCACCGCTTCAGCGAACGAAACACAGCCGCGCCCCGCTAGTACAGGCAGCCAGTGTTCGGAGCCAGCAACCGGACGCGCGTCTCTCAAATGAATGTGGACAAGGTAAGGCGCGACGGTTCGAGCGCCGTTTTCGATTGAATCGCCGGCCGCAACTGAATTTGCAACGTCCCAGATCACTTTCACTCTCGGATGATCGGCCAACGTTGCAATCTCTGCCGCAGCTTCCGTGCGCGCGAAATCCCCGTGCGTTTCCAATGCAACGTGCAAACCGGGCGGCAGCCGTTCGGCGATGCCTCGTAAACCTTCGGCTATGAAGTCGCGCGTTTGTTCTCTGGTCGCGCCGGGTTGAATCTTGTCGGGAAAAACCCGAATGAGCGTTGCTCCCAATTGCGCCGCAAGTTCCGCATGAGCTACCGCCACATCGACCTGCCCCAATCGCTCTCTTCGATCCAGAGAGTGAAAGGTGCACGAGGTATCGACGCAGCAGATGG
>DASZDV010000636.1:0-8351 GCA_035941575.1 Pyrinomonadaceae bacterium | reverse complement strand
GCCTCGACTGCACGATGGCGAACGCATCTTTGTTAACAAGCTGATTTACTACGACGAGTATCGCTGGGCGCCAAAGGTCGATCGCGGTGACATAGTGGTTTTTTGGTACCCGGAGGACCCTTCCAAAAGCTATATCAAACGCGTGATCGGCCTGCCGGGAGACTGGGTGGAGGTGCGCGACGGCATCTTGCGAGTCAACGACCAGGAAATCGAAGAAAGCTATCTCGATCAGCGCCTCAACTTATCGCATCGCAGCATCGAGCGGACCTGGGTCCGCCCAAACTACTACTTCGTAATGGGCGACAACCGGGACAATTCCAGCGATTCGCGCAGTTGGGGACAGGTACCCAAGAAGTACATCTACGGCAAGGCGCTTTTTCGCTACTGGCCGCTGGCGGCTGCAAGCGTAATTCATCATGAGAACCTTGCGCCCACAGGCCCGCAGCCTCCGGCGCCGGTGCCCGGTTACACACCTCGGTTTCAGGACACACCGCCGGGCGAGACCAACTCGGAACAACCCTGAACACTGCTTGATATGACTGATTGGCTGCGTCTCGTGCTGACGATCTTCTACGCTCCCCAACGCGGGATGCGTGAAATACGCGATCGCGGTTCACTCGCGCCGGCTGCATTGTTCGCCTTCCTTGGTCAGGCCGCCTACAGCTTACTTACAAACAAGTTTTCCGGAGTGGGCGCGTTTATCGGCGGTGGCAGAGTCTTGCAAGAACTTTTCTACGCGGCGGTAACGGTTGTAGTTGTTGCGGTCGCAGTGGTTCCGATTCTTACACTGGTTGCGAACATCTTCGACCGCCGCGGCAGTTTTCGTGTGGTGATTACGCAGGAGTACGCACCGGTCGCAGCAACGATGTTCTACGTGCTTACCGCCGCAAACGTAATCTCGATCCTGATCGCGGTTGTGCTGCATTACTCTGGCGCTCAAGATCAGTACTTTGCAGGGTCAATTCAAAACGCTGATCGCACTCGAGCGATGTTGGTCCAGATGTTCGGCGACACGGAACAAGTCGCGCGGACGATGGAACAACTAAAGAACCCGGCGATGGTCGCGCAGTTTTTGTTCCTGATGCCCAAGCTGGTGTTGTTCTCGATCGGCACAGTCTTCGGAGTGAGAGACGTCTTTCGCATGTCGATCGTCAAAGCTTTTGCAGTTTCGGTAGTGTCCGCGATGGTGGCGGTTTTCGTCGTGCCGATTGCTGGTTCACTGTTTTCAGGCGTGCTAGGTTCGCCGTTCCTGCTGTTCATCCTGTTCATGTTGTTGCGCGGCTACTTCAGCGAGATTATGGGCACGCACCGCGCGAAGGCTGCGTTCAAGCAAAACCTCGAATCAGCGACGCTGAATCCGGCAGACGCTTCAGCACACTACAACCTCGGCCTCATACATCAGAGCCGCGGCGAACTCGATCAGGCGCGCGAACGTTTCGAACGCGCACTTCAGATTGACGAAGGCGAGATCGACGCGAGTTATCAACTCGGCCGCATCGCGCGTCAGCAAAAACGTTACGCTGACGCGATTCAGAACTTCGAACATGTGGTGATGCGAGATCCCGCGCATTCGCAATACGAGGTGTGGCGCGAAGTCGCGGCCACGTATATTTCAGCGGGCCAGTTTGAAGACGCGCGAACCGCGTTGGAACAGTTTCTGGAGCACCGGCCGTCGGATCCGGAGGGACTGTATTTGATGGGTCGTGCACACGCGGGGCTTGGTCACAAACGTGAGGCGGCCAACCTGATGCAGGCGTGTATCGAAGCGGTGAAGACTGCGCCTGCGTATAAGTATCGCGCCAGCAAGCGTTGGCTGAATGAAGCGCAACAGTTTATTAAAGGCAGCCAGTAGGACCTATACGTCTTATTGGTCCTATAGGACCTATTTTTAATGCCCAAATCACCAGCTCTCTTAGCACTTGAAGACGGTCGTACGTTCCGTGGCACATCGTGGGCCGCGGAAGGCGAAGCGTGCGGCGAGATGGTCTTCAACACCTCGATGACCGGTTATCAGGAAGTGCTGACAGATCCTTCGTACGCGGGCCAAATCGTCTGCATGACTTATCCGCTGATCGGCAATTACGGCGTGAACGAGAGCGATGCTGAATCTGCGCGCCCGTGGGTCGAGGGGTTCGTCGTGCGCGAAGCGAGCCGCATCACTTCCAGCTGGCGCGCTGAAGAGAGTCTTCAGTCGTACTTGAAGCGTTGGAACATCGTGGCCATTGAAGGCGTCGATACGCGCGCTCTGGTTCGTCACATTCGCGACAAGGGCGCGATGCGCGCATGTCTCTCGACAATCGATCTGAACGAAGCGAGTGTGGTGGAGAAAGCACGACAATCCCCGCCGATGGAGAATCGCGAACTCGCGAGTGTCGTCACAACAAAAACGCCGTACGAGTTTCCCGCTACCGGCGAAGAACGATTTCACGTCGTCTGTTACGACTTCGGTGTGAAGCGCAACTCGCTGCGAGAACTCGCGGAACGGGGAGTGCGCACGACTGTTGTTCCGGCTTCAACTCCCGCGATGGACGTCCTCGCCCTGAAACCTGACGGCATCTTTCTTTCAAATGGACCAGGCGATCCTGCGTCGATGAACAAGGAAGTCGAACAGATCCGCGAACTGCTAAAAACCGAGGTGCCGATGTTCGGCATCTGCTTTGGACACCAGTTGCTTGGTCGCGCGTTTGGAGGAAAGACATTCAAACTCGTGTTTGGACATCGCGGCGGTAATCAGCCGGTAAAGGAAGTGTCAGGACACGGTGTGGAGATCACGTCGCACAACCACGGATTTGCTGTTAACGCCGAAAGTCTTCCGCCCGAAGTTGAAGTAACTCACATCAATCTTAACGATCAATGCGTTGAGGGCATGCGACACCGCACGCTGCCGGTAATCTCTGTGCAATATCATCCGGAAGCCGCGCCGGGACCACACGATGCCGAACATCACTTTCAGCGTTTTGTCGAGTTGATGGAACGGCAGCGCGTGAGCGTGTGAGCTGTCTGCCCAAGAGGTTTCTTTCCTGACCTGGTTTATCTGTGTAGACCTGTCGCCCTACTCTTCCAGGGGCATCTTCAATTCACCGGTAGTGAGGTCTGGCCGCGCACGCTCCATCTGTTCGGGCGTCGTCTCTGCATGCAACTCTGTTTCGGGAGCCCCAATGGCCGGCACGGCCGCCCCAGGTGAGATCGCAACAGCAGGTGTCGCTTCAAGGAGATCGGCAAAACCTTCGCTGCCGCGATGTTCCATCCAGTGTCGGTAACTCACAGTCAGCATAGCCACGACAGGGATGGCTAAAAATATTCCCGCGACGCCCGCCAGTTTCTCGCCTGCCAAAATCGCGAAGATAACCGCCAACGGGTGAAGATGAATGCCCTGGCCGATCAGTCGCGGGTAGATCGCATAGTCCTGAACGATTCGTAACACGCCAAGAAACAGGAGTACGAGAAAAGCATTGAATGCTCCTGCGTGCAGGATCGCGAGAATCGCCGCCATGATAGCGACGGTAACTGGTCCAACCAGCGGCACGAATTCAAAGACGCCGGCAATAACGCCCATTACTAATCCGCCGGGCAGGCCAAGCACCGTAAATCCCAACGCGCAAACCACGCCGATAAACAAGCAGGCTGTTAGTTGTGCGCGAATGTAAGCAGCGAGCGTCCGGTTGATGTCCTGGAAAAACTCATCTCCGCGCCAACGCCATCGGCCTCGCGGCAGCATTAACAATGCAGAGCGACGAAAGCTCTCCGCATCCTTGAGCAGGAAGAACCCGAGTATCGGGATGAGAATCAGCCATGGTATGTAAACGACGTAAGCCAGTGCAGCCGTAGCGAACTCCGTCACAGTGGAACTGACTTTTTCCACTACTTTCGGTACGGCGTTATTGGCCGCTTCAACTACCGGAGCTGGCAAACGTCGTAAACGCGAGTATTCGATGAACTGTTGCGTCCGTTCACCAAATGACTTCCAGTATACCTTCGCCTGGTTGGCAAACTCCGGAAACTGACTACTCAAGCTCGGCAGTACGATGAACACGGCGAGCACGACAGCGGCGAGGATAATCAGGTACGCCAGCGCAATCGCCGCGACTTTCGGCATTGCCACAGTGCGTTCACCAATTCGTCGCGGCCGCCGCAGAAACTCCACGAGCGGTGAAACCAGATATGCGAAAAAAATCGACAACACGAGTAGCAGGATGATTCCCGTGATCTTGGAAATCATCCATAACAGCGCGATGACCAGGATGAGTATGAAAATGACGCGCAGGATCACGCGCGTCGGAGGTCCGTATGCTTCTACCGCCGCCTTGGCTGCCGTCGCAGCAGCCTCTTTAGTCGTTTCTTTGCTCACCGTGAACCAATTACTAGTTCAGTCAATGACGAGCATGTAGCCGTCCAATGAACTCTCCCACTGCCTTTTGATCGTTACTCGACAGCTTTCGAAATTCAATGCCGAATGTGTCGGCCGTTGCATGATGAACGACCGCCGCTGTCAGCGACAAGGCGTCTTCGCCGTCGAGCAGGAGCAAGCCAAGCTGATCGCCGACTCTTACGTTCGGACTGGCCGGCAAGTTCGTCACTCGCAAACCGCCGAGACTGATGTCCTGCGGCTCTCCAATCCCGATCGACTCGTTCAGACTCTCGTCTTCGATAGCGAGCGTGAGTCTCGACGCAACGTAGTAACGGGGATAGCGACGTCGATCGTGAGAATTGCCGTTGTTTGAAAAGGGGGTAGTCATCGTGGGTTCTCTCAATGAGTTATATCTCCGTCCTCTTCCGTTTCTTCACCTTCTTCAGTTTCGGCCGGCGGTGGTGGGGCGACACGCGGCGCCGCGGGTTCCCAAATAAGACCTCTCCATTCGTCCGTCTCGCCGAGCAATTGAAGTGCGGCCAGCGGATGACCTGGATGGCGCTCGATGCGCAAGACCTCGGCGATCACCTGAAGCTTTTCACCTGTTTCTCCGGCCACCTCGAGGCGCACGCGGCTACCGACGTCAGGCAATTGTCGCGGCAGATGAACCAGCGTTCCTTCCGGTCCGACGTTTTCAGTCGTACCTTCGGCAATCACATGCGTGCCGCTCGGTTCGTCCCACTCGGCTTTGACTTCAAGGCTCGCAAGATAACGCGGTCCTGAACGACTCTCGGTTTCATGTTGTCGGCCCATGGTCCATCGCCTCCCTTCTTGAATTATTCTTCCTCTGCTCTCAACTTCTCCAATACCGAGAAGTCTTCAAGCGTCGTTACGTCTCCAGCGACAGTCCCACTGGTCGCGATCTCGCGTAAGAGCCGTCTCATGATCTTGCCGGATCGGGTCTTCGGCAGTGCATCGCTAAATCTGATCTCATCCGGACGGGCTAGGGCGCCGATCTCCTTCACCACATGCGCCCGGAGTTCCTGGTTCAAAGCGTCTGACGGACTATGCGACCCTTCCAACGTCACAAAAGCCACGATTCCTGACCCCTTCAACTCATCGGGCCGCGCCACAACGGCCGCTTCGGCCACCGCCGTATGAGAAACCAAGGCACTTTCAATTTCCGCTGTTCCAAGTCTATGTCCGCTCACGTTAATTACATCGTCGATACGCCCCATGATCCAGAAATATCCGTCCTGATCGCGCCTTGCCCCGTCCCCGGCAAAGTAAATTCGGTCAATTTGAGACCAATACTGCTCCCGGTACCGCTCGTCGTCGCCCCAAATCGTCCGCAGCATCGACGGCCATGGACGCTTAATTACGAGGTAGCCGCCTTCATGCGGTCCCACCGACTTGCCGTCGCGCGTCATGATGTCCGCCTCGACTCCGGGAAACGGTTTGGTACCGGAACCGGGCTTCGTGGGCGTGGCGCCGGGAATGGGTGTGATCATGATGGCGCCGGTTTCGGTCTGCCACCACGTATCGACAATCGGGCAGCGTTCTTTGCCGATGGTTTTGTGATACCACATCCACGCCTCGGGATTGATCGGCTCGCCAACGGTACCGAGCAAACGCAGGCTCGAGAGATCGTGTTTCAACGGCCACTGATCGCCCCACTTGATGAAAGCGCGAATCGCCGTGGGCGCGGTGTAGAAGATGTTCACGCGGTGCCGTTCGATCATGGTCCAAAAACGATCCGGTTCGGGAAAATTTGGCGCGCCTTCATACATCAACGCCGTTGCGCCGTTCGAGAGTGGACCATAAACAACATAACTATGACCGGTCACCCAACCGATGTCGGCGGTACACCAGTAGAGATCTTCGTCTTTGATGTCGAAGACCCACTTGGTTGTGAGATGGGCCTGCAAGAGGTAGCCCGCAGTCGTGTGGAGAATGCCTTTCGGCTTACCAGTCGTGCCTGAGGTGTACAGAATGTAGAGCGGATGTTCACTGTCCAACTCTTCCGCCGGACATTCAGTCTCGACAGTCTCCATCAAATCGTGCCACCAGAAATCACGGCCATCAGTCATGGTCTGCGGCGTGCCTGTGCGACGTACCACGATGCAGGCGGTGACTGAGGGCGTTTCTTTTAGTGCTTCATCAACAGCGGTTTTGAGTTTGACTTCGTTACCACGGCGCCAGCCGCCATCAGCAGTAACCACCAGCTTGCAGCTCGCGTCGTTGATGCGATCGATCAACGCGGCACTCGAAAAGCCGCCGAACACCACCGAATGCGTGGCGCCGATGCGTGCGCAGGCCAGCATTGAAATCGCGAGTTCCGGAATCAACGGCATGTACAGCGCGACGCGATCGCCACGCTGAATTCCGGCGTGTTTGAGTACGTTCGCAAACTTGCAGACTTCCGTGTGAAGTTGTTGATATGTGTATGTGCGGGTTTCGCCTGGTTCACCTTCCCAGATGAGTGCGGCCTTGTTGCGTCGCCAGGTAGTGAGGTGACGATCGAGACAGTTGTAAGAGATGTTGATCTTGCCGCCGCCGAACCACTGAGCGTGCGGCGGATCCCATTTGAGCACTGTCTCCCATTTTTTGAACCAGTGAAGTTCCTCGGCCATGCGCGCCCAGAACGCTTCCGGATCGTCGTGGGCTTCGGCGCGGAGTTGTTCTAACTCAGCTTCCGATTTGATATGCGCCTTCGCGGAAAACTGCGGTGGCGGCGGGAAGACCCGTTCCTCCTGAAGTACGGATTCGATGTTTGTAGTAACAGTCGACACAGCACCTCACTACACTATTGATTCAGGTTTTCGCCTTGCTTTGCTTGCCTGTGTACCACAGAATTGCTCGACGCCACAACAGGAACACCACCGAAAATGAAGCTCTACGTCGGTACCAGCGGGTACAGCTACAAGGAGTGGAAAGGCAGCTTCTATCCGGAAAAGATTCCGGCCGGCGAGATGCTGTCTTACTACGCGTTGCGTTTGCCGGCGGTCGAGTTGAACAACACGTTCTACCGCATGCCGCAGCGCACGATGGTTGAGAGCTGGCGAACACAGGTGCCTGACGACTTTCGTTTTTCGGTGAAGGCGGCGCAACGAATAACGCACTTCAAGAGATTGAAAGACGCCGGAGATGAAACGAAGTACATGCTTGAAACTGTCTCTGCGCTCGATAATCGTCTCGGCGTCGTGTTGTTTCAACTACCCCCAAACATGAAGAAAGATCTCGAGCGGTTGGAAAGTTTTCTAAAAGAGCTGCCGGAAAACACACCCGCAGCTTTCGAGTTCCGTCATCCGACGTGGTTTGACGATGACGTTATCGAGCTCCTCAAGAGTCAGAATCGTGCGTTGTGTGCTTCAGACACAGACGAGTTACCGGCCAGTCACATCGATAGAACAGCAGACTGGGGTTATTTGCGCTTAAGACGAGTGCAGTATTCCGAAGCAGATCTCGCCGAATGGCTCAAACGGATTCAGGCACAAAACTGGAAGACCGCGTTTGTCTTCTTCAAACACGAAGACGAAGGAACAGGACCAAAGCTGGCCGCTCAGTTCATCGAGCTGAGTAAATCTGCGTAATCTGTGGTTCTAGAAGTTTCCCGTGCACTCCTCGTGCCCGCAATCACAATCGATCTCGATCGTCTTGCCTGACCCCTCACATGACGCGCTGCAATACTTCCCACCTGGCTGCGGGCGGCAGCTACAGGCCGGATTCTTACACTTATCTTTCCCGTTATCGTCGGCCATTTCGATCCTCCGGTTGTGTATTTAGGAGTCTAGAGTAGCACAAGAGATCGCAAATGAGATCTGACTCGCGACGCGGGCGTTATTCTCGAGCAATACGATGTTCGCGCGGAGTGTGGCGCCGTCGCTGCGTTGGGCCATTTCGCTCAAAAGAAAGGGCGTTAACTCGCGGCCGGAGATGTTGTTGCGAGTTGCTTCTGCCAAAGCGTCTTCGAGTACCGTCGTTAATTGTTCTGCTGGAATTT
>DASZDV010000635.1:0-2662 GCA_035941575.1 Pyrinomonadaceae bacterium | reverse complement strand
CTATTCGGAATTGCGCTGTCCGGACTCTCACGCAGGGGCGCGCGCCGCACGTACGTGATGGCGCTGTTCGTTGCGGCGGTGGGATTGGCTAACTTTCTTTTTCTCATCTATCCGTTCTCACATGTCGAGAAGTATCCGCCGCTCGTCCTGGCGCTGCAGATGAACAGTGAGTGGCCCGCTGGAACGGTGATCTATTACGGCGCGCAGAATTCTGACGCAGCGTTAGTTCGTTACTTCAATCCCGCGACGCGTTGGGAACCGTTGCCGGATCAAATCGCGGAAGGCATTTCGTTGCCCTCGGACGGCACGAACACCTGGCTCGAAACTACTGCAATCGATCGTCTCTCAGCGACTCCCACAGGCGCTCGCTGGCTCGCGGCTCATACTCGCCCCGAAACAATGCGCGAAGTTAACACCGGCGCCTACCGTTTGCGGTTCATCGCAATTCAACCTTAATACTCGTGTTAATTCGTGGCAGAAACCGGCTTCTTCGCCACGCACAAACCGGAGACGCCAAAGGGCAGGTTCGTGTAACGCAGGATCTTACTTTCAACTCCTAATATCGCACCTAGCACACCGTTCAGGGCCGAGACGTTGATCGTGTTTTCCGATTCCGCTTTTATACCCGTCACTCGCATTAGCTTTCTCACCAGCAGAATCGGCGCGAAGAACACGATGTTGGCGTAAGTCGAGCGCTCGATTTCGAATCCTGCCTGTTCGAGTACGCGACGCAGTTCAGACAAGCGATAACGGCGGCGATGATTGCTCACATCGTCCTGCAAGCCCCAGAGAAACATGAACGCCGGCACAAATAACAACACGTGCCCGCCGGGACGAAGCACGCGAAACATCTCTTTCAACCCGGCAAGATCGTCATCCATGTGTTCGACGACGTCGAATGCAGTCACGAGATCGAACGTGCTGTCTTCGTAAGGCAAGTCTTCACCCGCGCCTTGTTTGACCTGGTCCAACCCGCGTTCGCGGCAAAAGGCGAGGGCGTCTTCGGAAACGTCAACACCTTCGGCGTCGCCATACTGCGAAAGCATCAGCAGGTTCGCGCCCGTGCCGCAGCCGACGTCGAGTATGCGCGCACGTCGATCTTTGACGCGGCCGCAAAGGTCAGATACGAAACCGGCGAGGATTCGCCGCCGCCCGGTGTGCCACCAATGCGTTTGCTCGACCTCGTAGAGAATCGGGTAGGTGTGCTGCATCATTTCGCGCGGCAATCCGCCTGCGACAGCTTCTGAGTTGAGTGACACGTTTTCCTTCATCTTCTAAACACGCTGCCCGCGAACACAGTTAATAAAGAATGCATGGGCAACACGTAACGGAGCTCCGTGTGTCCCACCGTGCCGGGCACGAGATAGTAAAGAATAGTTACAAGCAAGACACAACTGATGCGCCAGTCGCGCCGCAGTGACAACCATATTCCGAGTACGGCGACCGGCAGAAACAGATACCGCGCCACGCTCTGAACCATTCCCAACACGTTGACACCAAGTGCCAGCACGCCGCCCTGTCGCTCGGGTGGCAAACACTTGCGACTGGTCACGTTAATTCCACTGCTCGCGGAGTATGGCACGGGTTCGCCCGCCACTTTCAACATGCCCCACATGCGATGCAGCATCACACCCACATACCAAAGTGGATGTTGTCTAATGAAAGCCAGTGATTCGCGCGTCCGCTCTTTGTCGCGACGAATTCCATCGGGCCACTGCACGTCGATCTGCGCACCGGCGGGCAAACCCATTTTGATGCGTTCGCGTTCGATCATTTTATCGTCGCCGAAGAGGAACCCGTGTTGGCGTCCGAGTTCAGTCTCGCCGAGACCTTCCCAAAGATTCACGCCGATCGTTCCGCCGGTCGGTGTGAAGTCGGGAAAGACGACATAGTTGCGAATAACTATGGGCGCGATCACCGCCAGCGTGCCAAGCAGCACCGTGGCTGAGAGCAACCAACGTCGTCGCCAAGTCGCGGGAGTGAACACGAGTAGTGCAAAAGCCCAACCGGCGCAGAGGTAAAGCGGATTCACACGAAACCAACACGCAATCCCGAGCAACATGCCCGCGCCGAGCGCCAGCCACGCACTGCTGCGTTGCGCGGCCAGCACCAACAACCAACAACCGCCGAGCACAAACCACGTCGCCGGCGCGTCCGCTGAAGGATACGCGCCGTACATCGCGAATAGCGGCGATAAAGCAAAAATGAAACTCGCCGCGATTGCCGCTCGCCAACCAAACGCAGTCCACGCAATGCCTGTGACCAGAAAAACCGACAACAACAGATCCAGGATCCACTGCACACTCTGAACGGCATACGCCGATCTATCACCACCGAGTTTGTAGATGACTGCTACGACAGCGGGAAAAGCAGGTGGATACTGCGCGAGGTCTGTGCGCGCCGGATCGTCGATCCAGAAAAGCCGTTGCCGGCCATCGAGAATGTCTCGCGCCTGGCGATCGAATTTTGCGTAAGAACCAACCTGAAACCACGCGGGGTCGTTGAGATGCGCGCGCATGAACTGGAGCGTGAGGACGCGAACGCAAAACGTGAGAGCCAGCGCGGCAAGTAGCAGGAGCAAACGGTTGCGAGCCATGCGTGTCAATCCGTGTCCGTCATCCGTGTAATCCGTGTTTCACTTTCTCGCAGTAACCACGACGTT
>DASZDV010000634.1:0-4491 GCA_035941575.1 Pyrinomonadaceae bacterium | reverse complement strand
GCCCGTGATGCCGGCGATCATTCCGGTGCGATTTTCGGTTATCGCCAGGAGCTTCACGGCATATGCAGTCTTCTCGGGACGTCCGGCCCACTCCACCTCCACGATGCGTTCGCGATTGACCATCAGTTGCGTGACGTTCTTGCAGCGCGTGGTGTGCACGGCAACACCTTTGCCGCGCGTTACGTAACCAATGATGTCTTCGCCGTGTAATGGATTGCAGCAACGAGCGCGAGTTACCATCAGGTCGTCAATGCCTCGTACAAGTATCGAATCGTCGCCGAGGCGAATCAGACGCTTGACCGCGCGAACGCCGCTTCGGAGTCGCGACTCCTTCTGCTTGTCGAGCTGTTCGAATTGTTCCGGCCCGAGGTACTTCGCAATCACATTACGCGGCACCAACTTGCCGTAACCGATCGCCGCCAACAGATCGTCAACGCGCCCGTAACCGTAATCACTCGCAACGCGCTTCATGTCCTTGTCGCTATCGCTCAACACTTTCTTAGGCGATAGTTGAAAACGCGCAGCTTCTTTCTCGAAAAGCTTTCTGCCGATTTCGATCGATTCGGTTCGTTGCTGTTCGGCGACCCAGTGACGCACGCGATTGCGTGCTCGCGACGTAACGATGAAGTTCAACCAGTCACGCGATGGATGCGAATTGGTTGTCGTGATGATCTCGACGACGTCACCGTTTTGGATTTGCGTGCGCAAGGGCACCATTCGACCGTTGATGCGCGCGCCGGTGCACGTGTTCCCGACTTCCGAGTGGATCATGTAAGCGAAATCGACGGGCGTAGCGCCACGCGGCAACTGAATGACTTTGCCCATCGGCGTAAACGCATAGACGTCCTTCGGATAGAGGTCCAGCTTCAAGGAGTCGAGGAAGTCTTTCGAGTCTTTGACTTCCTGAGTCCACTCGACCAACGACCGCAACGCTTGCAACGCTTGATCGTCATCACGCGCACCGCGTTTCCCCTCTTTGTATTTCCAGTGCGCTGCGACGCCCTCCTCCGCAATCTGGTGCATTTCCTCAGTTCGAATCTGCACCTCGAACGATTGCAAGTTGGAACCGATCACTGACGTATGCAGCGACTGGTACAGATTGTCGCGCGGCGTTGCGATCCAGTCCTTGATTCGACCCGGCACGGGTTTCCAGTTGTTATGGACCACTCCTAACGCGGCGTAACAGTGACGTATCTCGTTCGGTGTGATGATGCGCGCGGCAACCAGATCGTAAACCTGGTCCAGGCTAATCCTCTGTGCGCGAAGTTTCTTCCAGATGGAATAGAGTCTCTTTACGCGCCCTTCCACGCTCACAAACGGCACTTCCGCTTCGTTCATCTTCTCTTCAATACGGGCAGTGACCGCTTTCAAGAACGCTTCGTTCTCAGGACGTCTCTTTTCGAGCTGTTCCGCGAGTTCACGATAATCTTCGGGATGCAGATGACGAAACGCGAGGTCCTCAAGTTCGCCGCGCAACTTACCCATTCCGAGACGGTGTGCGATCGGCGCGAAGATCTCCATCGTCTCTTCCGCGATGCGTTTGCGTTTTTCAGTACTCAGATACTGAAGCGTGCGCATGTTGTGAAGCCGATCGGCGAGTTTCACCAACACCACTCGCACGTCATCGACCATCGCCAACAGCATCTTGCGAACGTTTTCCGCCTGCTGTTCTTCGCGCGAGATGTTACTGATTTGCGCAATCTTCGTTAGACCATCGACGAGGTGCGTGATGTCTTCTCCGAAGAAACGTCGGATGGTGTCGAGATCGACCAGCGTATCCTCAACGACGTCGTGCAAAAGACCCGTTGCGACTGAAACTTCGTCGAGTTTCATGTCGGCGAGAATATTCGCGACTTCCAGCGGGTGTACCAGGTACGACTCGCCGGAAGCGCGCTTCTGTCCTTTATGTTCTTTGGCGGAAAATAGGTAAGCGCGTCGAAGTAGATCTAGGTCTGCCTGCGGGTGGTTGGCTGCTACTTTTTCGACGATATCTTCAATACGGATCATTTCAACGCTAAAAGTATAACAAAGGCCACAGATCGTCACGAAACAACACAGATCAGATGATCTGGGTTAATTCGTAAGGAACTGTGGCCGTTTTTGAAACTGCCGGGCGTTTTAGCCCTTTGGAGGCGAAGCCTGTTGCCGCGCTTCCTCTTCCTTCCGCTTTTCGTTCGCCGCACTCAGTTCGGTGGTGCGCTTCAAAGCGGCTTCATAATCCTTCTGATACTGAGCTTTCTGCTCCGTCTGACCTTCCATCTCCGCCAGCTTTGAGGCTTCGAGCAGAAGGTTTGTCTTGTAAGACCAGGCCGACTCGTTGTTTGGATCAAACTTGATCGCGTTTTCCGCTTCGGCCAAGCCTTTTTTAACGCACATCTGAGCCTGGTCAAACTCTTTCTGATCCTTCGGCTTGCGATACGAGACGGTCGCCTTGTTATTGCTTTGGTCAACCGTAGTTATCTTGTTGGTCGGTAGTTCAGTGATTTTGAACGAACAATCCCAATCCTTGCTGGCAAGCACAACGTAGGCCTCGGCACGTTTCGATGGCTCGGTAGAGTCGCTGGCCGCGCGCGCAGTGATCCATTCTCTTAACTTGTCGTCTTCCTTAATTGCGCCGTAGAGGTAGGCAATCGCTTTGTAAGCCTCGTCGTCTTTCGGATTCCGTTCGAGAATTATCTGATAAGCCTGAATCGCCTCCTGGGCCTTAGCGATATTGTCGGGGCTTTGGACGCCGGGCCGGTACTGCGCGTGAATTGTGCGCGCGATAAACATCGGCGCCGTCTTGTTATTCGGATCCAGCTCTGCTGCGCGGCGTGAGTGCTGCTCCGCCTCGACAAACCTGCCTTCGCGATAAGCGCGCGCGGCTTCGTTTAACTGGTTCTTTGCTCGGATTCGATTAACAATTCCGCACCCGGAGCTAGTTGCAACGGCAACAAGGATCGCCAAAAGGATGGCGATCCTTTTCTGAGCGAGTTTCATTTATACGTGACTCCAATAATTATTAAGGCAGATCGTCAACCTGCAATCCCACTGGGTTCGCGCCTGCGCCTTTGATCGCGTCGATAACTTTTACAACATCGCCGTAGCGCAATGCTCGCGGCGCCTTAACGAAGACGGTCTTTTCGATTCGGTCGTCTTCCTTCAGGTCAGTCCGGTTTTCCATGCCTATCTTGTAGGCGCGTTGTTCCTTTCGCTGTTGGAACGTAAGCGCCAACTTCTGGGCCAACGTGCTTGGATCATTAACCGATCCGAGCGAGTCCTGATTCAGCTTAATTGACAGGTCAGGCGCAATCGAGACGACCAGAGTCAGCGGGTTTGGTTTCAGCTTGCTCAAGTCTTCGTTCGGATCTCGCTGCGTCGGAATGTCAGCCTGGAATTTGCTCGGCTTCAGCGGCGTGACCACCATGAAGATGATCAGCAGCACCAGCAACACGTCAATTAACGGTGTGACGTTGATATAGGGCTCGGCTGTCGTACTGCTCTTCTTCGCACCACCACCCATTGCCATCGTGAATTTCTCCTCGTCTTATATGCGTTTACTAAGCGGCCGGCGCTGGCGCTGGGGCGGCTCCGCCCTTCTTCTTCTTGTCAGCCACCAGTCCGATCTTATCGACGCCGAGCTTTCTGACTTCGTTGATGACGTTCACTACATCACCATAACTGACGCCGACGCCGCTCTTGATGTAAACAATGCGATCCTGTTCGTTTTTGATCTTCTGCAACAGCGCATCGACCTTTTCAGTCAACTGCTCGCGTTGCACGCGCTGCTTAGCGAGGTAGTACTCACCATCGTTTGGGATCGAGATCACGATCGACGATTCCTTGATGATCCGCGGATCTACCTCCGGATTGTTCATGTTCTTGGGCAGCGCCACTGTAATACCCTGCTGCAAAAACGGTGTGACCACCATGAAGATGATCAGCAATACAAGCATGATGTCGACCATCGGGGTGACATTGATTTCCGACTGTAGACTGCCGCTACCACCTCCGCCTGACATTCCCATAACAGATCTCCTTTTTCGCCGGTAAACGCAGGTGCGGCTAATAACCAAGCCGCACCTGCGTTTACCATCCCGCGGTTGTTGGACGCGTATTACTTAAGCCTTCAACTGCTTCGTGCGGTTCTTGATGAAGTAGTCGACCAATTCTGAGGCCGAGTTATCCATCTCGACGACAAAGCCGTCGACCTTACCCGTGAAGTAGTTGAACAGCCACACCGCCGGAACCGCCACCAGCAGTCCGAGCGCGGTGGTGAACAACGCTTCCGAAATACCGCCGGCCACAGCCGCGATACCAGCCGACTCAGCGTTCTTCATGCCGCGGAACGCGTTGATGATCCCGAACACCGTTCCGAACAGACCAACGAACGGCGCGGTGGAACCGATGGTCGCGAGACCCGAAAGGCCGCGTTTGAATTCCGCTGTCTTGATCGCGATGGCCCGTTGCAGCGCGCGCTTCGAGGCTTCAATTTCATCGCCGGAAATATCC
>DASZDV010000633.1:0-6142 GCA_035941575.1 Pyrinomonadaceae bacterium | reverse complement strand
GGACCGCAAACGCGACGCACTCGCATCTGCCTTGCGCGCGATCTTCGTTCCAACCTTTACGGATTGGTCTTCACTTTATTTGCCTTCATCCCTTTTCCCGCTTTACTACGCCTACCGCCCGCTACGCCTCTCGCGGATCTACAGCACACTGCTTCTCCGAAAACTCACTTCGAAAGGCGCCGCATGTTTGTGACGCTCAAGCCTCCCTTGAAATGGGCCGGCGGCAAGCGTTGGCTAGTGCCTCATCTCAAACCAATCTGGGATTCCCATTCCGAACGTCGCTACGTCGAACCGTTTTGCGGCGGACTCGCAGTCGTGCTGGGACTGCAACCACGGCGCGCGTTGCTAAACGATATCAACCCGCACCTGATCAACTTCTACCGGCACCTGCAAAACGGAATGCAACCGCAGATCGAGATGCGCAATAACGAACAACTCTTTTATCGCCATCGTGAACGCTTCAATCAACTGATTCAGAACGGCGGCGCAAAAAGCAGCGAAGCCGCGGAACTGTTTTACTATCTGAATCGCACCTGCTTTAACGGTCTTTGTCGCTTCAACAAGGGCGGCGGATTCAATGTTCCTTTCGGAACGTACAGCAGGATCAACTACGCGTCGGATTTCTCGCAGTACGCAAGAAGTTTCAAGCAATGGCAGTTCACGAACGTCGACGTCGAAGCCGTGGCGATTGAGCCAACGGATTTCGTTTACGCGGATCCACCTTACGACGTGGAGTTCACGACCTACAGTGCGGGAGGTTTCTCGTGGGAGGATCAGCAGCGTACCGCTGAGTTACTGGCCAAACATCGCGGGCCAGTCGTGATATCGAATCAAGCCACAGCGAGAATCATCGAGCTCTACCAGGATTTAGGTTTCGAATTGCGTTATCTTGACGGGCCGAGGCGTATCAGTTGCACCGGCGATCGTACGGCGGCGCGCGAGGTGTTGGCGATTAAATGAGTGACGCTTGGGTACCGGATTTAATCTTCACAGGTGGCCGCTTCGAGTCTGGTCTGGGGCTTCTTTGCGACGCAAATATCGTCAGGTTGTGCGATGCTGCCGAACTCAAGAAACCGATCCATCTCAAGAACCGCGCGCTGCTTCCCGGACTCGTTAACGCGCACTCGCACGCATTTCAACGCGTAATCCGTGGCCGCACTGAACGCCGTTCACAAAACATCACCGACACATTCTGGACGTGGCGCGAACAGATGTACGCAGCCGCAAACCGACTGACGCCCGAAGAGATCTACGCTGTGTCGCGTATGGCGTTTCTCGAAATGGCGTTATCGGGCATCACTGCCGTTGGCGAGTTCCACTACATCCATCACGCGCCCGACGGAAGCAAGTATTCAGATCCGAATCTCCTCGAACGCGAGGTGATCCGCGCCGCACGCGACGTTGGTCTGCGCCTCGCGCTGTTGCGTGTTGCTTATGCGCGCGCTGGTTATCAAATCGAACCAAACCCGCAGCAGATTAGGTTCATCGAGAGTTCGCCGGATGTTTATCTTGAAAATCTCGAACAACTGCTCAGTGCGCCGGAGTTGAAAGACGGGCTCGCGTGGGCGGGTGTAGCGCCACACAGTGTTCGTGCTGTTCCGCTTGATTACCTAAAAGCGATCGTCTCGTTTGCTGACTCTCGCGGGTTGGGAGTCCACATGCACGTTGCCGAGCAAACAGCGGAAGTCCAAGCGTGTATCGAGGAGTATGGCCGTTCGCCCGTAGCGCTGCTCGATACCGAAGGATTGTTGAGCGAGAGATTTACGGCGGTGCACGCGATTCACGTGACGCCGAAGGCGGTCGGCGCCTTGGCCCGCGGACGCGCGACCGTGTGTGCCTGTCCGACGACGGAACGCAATCTCGGCGACGGCGTAGTGCCTATCGATGCGTATTTCAAAGCCGGTGTGCCAGTTTCGTTGGGAACTGACAGTCAAACGCAGATCGATCTTTTGGAAGACGCGCGGGAACTCGAGTATCACCTGCGCTTGCAACACACCGCGCGAAACGTTTTGGCGCCTGTTGATGAGGTAGACGAATCAGCGCTGGCGCGACGGTTGTTTGATTGCGCGACTGCCAGCGGCGCGACGAGTATCGGTTTTGACGGTGGAAACCTGGAGCCTGGCGCGCCGGCGGACTTTTTTACGATCGATCTCGACGATCCGTCTGTTGCCGGATCGACAGCGGAAAACCTGCTTGCGAACGTGGTGTTTTCGCTGTCAGCGAGGGCGGTTAGAGATGTAGTGGTCGGTGGGAAAAGGATTGTTGCCGACGGCCGTCACGCGCGCCAAGAAGAGATCGTCCACGAGTTTCGACGAATACAATGAAGATAAACGAAACCCTGGCTGAGCTCGTGAGAATAGATTCCGTGTCATCTCGTTCAAACGCGGACATCATCGACTACCTCACGCGGCGCTGTGAGGCGCTCAAACTCAAAACGCAACGGTTCGCTTATCGCGACGAAAACGGTGTCGAGAAGATCAATCTAATCGCGCTTGCCGGAGCCGACTTCTCCGCAGACACGTCAGTCGAACTCGCACTCGTCGGTCATACGGACACGGTGCCGTACGATCCAAACTGGCCTGAAGCAACAAACCTGACCGAACGTGACGGCAAGCTCTACGGCCGCGGCTCGTGCGATACAAAAGGATTCATCGCCGCCGCCCTGACTGCGATCGAGAACATCGATCTCTCGCGTCTCAATAAACCACTCGCACTGATCTTCACCGCCGACGAAGAGATCGGCCTCCGCGGCGCCAAGTACCTGGCGCAAATCAGACCGCTGCGCGTTCGTTACAGCATCGTCGGCGAGCCAACATCGCTGCAACCGATTCGCGCGGGCAAAGGTTATTCACTTGCTGAAGTCATCGTTAAAGGACGTGAAGCACACAGCGCGTATCCCGCTCTCGGCGCGTCTGCTGTCTTTCGCGCAGCACGACTCATCAATCGTCTCGAAAACATCGCCGAGCAACTGAAAGAGGACCAACACGCCGCGTTCGATCCGCCTTACACGACGCTCAATGTCGGCGTGATTCACGGTGGCTCGGCAAAGAACGTTCTCGCTGGTGAATGCCGCTTCACACTCGAATGGCGGCCGATTCCTACTCAACCGTCAGACCATCTCTTGCATCTTTTTAACCTGGCAATCAGCGAAGAGAAACGCAGCGATCCCGATTTCCTCTGTGAGGTCGAGGCCAGTCGTGCCGATACCGGTTTCGAAACTGCTCCGGAGTCACACTTGGTAAAAATGCTGGAGCAAGAAACCGGTCTCGATTCGGGCACCGTCGCATTTGGCACCGAAGGCGCGCAGATGCAAGCGCTGGGCAGCGAACCGGTCGTGATCGGACCCGGCGATATTCGCGAAGCGCATCGCACGGGCGAATTCGTGCCGGTGCGCGAATTGGAGCAGTGCTCCGAGATTTTGAAGCATGCCGTTCTGCAATTGTGCCTCTGATCCCTTTCCGATAAGCTTTCCGCGATGTATTTCACAAGGTTAGTTTTTGCCTCGGTTATGCTGTTTTGTTCTGTGGTGGTGTACGCCCAGCAAGAGAAGCCACTCGCGAGCAAAGAGGTGGTCAACCTCCTCTACCAATTACAACGCAACCCTGACACCCGCGACGCGGTAATCGAAGAAATTCGCAAACGCGGAATCGGGTTTCCGCTCACCGACGGCATGCGATCGCTGGTCGCAACCAAGAGCGGCAACGACGCCTTGCTGCGTCGTACGTTGGAAGAGGCCGAACGGCGTCGCCTGAACCCCGCCGCTTCAGCTTTGCCGTCCGCCAATGAAGGGAACGAACTTCTCGAACGCACGCGAAACGTGACGCTGATGGCGGCGAATGCAATGCCCGATTTCCTCGTCAAACAGATCATCAAGCGATCCGTCGCTTACGGAACGACGACCAACTGGATCCCGCAGGACAATCTCACCATCGCTGTCGGTTATCGCGCGAACGCCGGTGAGGAGTACAAGATCTTAACGGTTAACGGCATGCCGGCTGGCGACGACGTGAAACCAAGCTCCGATTACAGCAAGTACGCCCCGAAAGGCGCCTCTTCAAGCGGCGTCGAATACATTTCAGCGCTCGCGGACGTTTTCAAGCCTGAGTCGAAGACCGAGTTCAAGATGGTCGATACCGACATGGTTCTGAACCGTCGCACCGTCGTTTACGAATACGTCATAAAACGCGAGTTTTCGCAGTTGACGTTGACTTTGGGCGACACCGGCGCTCGCACCATCGTCGGTTCGCGCGGACGGATGTGGATCGATCGTGAACTCGACCGCGTCGTGCGCTTCGAACAGATCGCCACTGAAATTCCACGAGATTTTCCCATTACTGCCGCCGAAAGCACGATCGACTACGACTGGGTCACGATCAACGAGCGGAAATACCTGTTGCCGATCCACTCGCAAATCCTGATGACGACCCAGGGCAAGCTTACCCTGCAAAGTCGCAACGACGTTCGGTTCCGCAGCTATCAGAAGTTTGGCGCCGAGCTGAAGATCGTCGATGAGGTCGGCGAAGACGACGAACCTGAATCCGAGCCGCCGAAACCCGTTAAACCAGTAAAACCTCCGCGATAGTGTCTCCGAATGTAGACGCTTTTCCCCGCTTCTGTTTCCTCACGTAAACACCCTGGCCCAATTCGTGCTCAAAATACGCGTAAACCAGTATCGGAACGAGCTTTGCTCACCCTCCAACCAGAACAAGCAGGAGATGTTTGTTATGAAGCCCAGAATCTTGATTGTTGACGATGATTCTGTCATCACTCAACAACTGTATTGGACGTTGTGTGAGGAGTACGACGTGGTGACGGCAAACGATATGCAGACCGCCATTCGTCGCGCAACTTTTTACAAGCCCGACGTCTCGATACTGGATCTGCAAATGCCGCCAGAGAGAGACACGCCGGCAACGGGGATGTGGCTGCTCGAGTACATCAAGGGACAACTTAAGCAGTCAAAGGTTTTGATAATGAGTTCAAACAGCGCGCCTGATGTACGTGACGCCTGTTTCGCCGCCGGTGCAGATGGTTTTTTTGCGAAGCCGTTCAAGATCGAAGACATGCTCGCAAGCATCTGCAGGTTAATGCCGGTCCACCGGCTGCAACTGTTCGCACAGATTCTTTGATATCCGGGCGCAACCCACCCAGGCGCCCGTCAAACACCGGAGATGAAACCCCTCTTCATCAGAAGGTGTGCTCGAAGGCCCCCGCAGCGTCTCCCACACGCAGCGGGGGCTTATATTTTTTTAAATCAGTTAATCTGCCATAATCCGTGCCACCGATGAGCGAAGCCATGGACAAAGTGCGCGGCGTTACGGAGCTGCCGGTGTTTCCCCTGCCTGTGGTCCTGTTTCCCGGTGTGCCGTTGCCGCTGCACATTTTCGAGCCCCGCTATCGCCAGATGCTGCATGACATCCGGATCGCAAACAACTTGTTCGGGGTTGCGTATTTCGATCCGGCAACTACGTCGAATAGTGTTCCGGCAGCAGGTCATGTCGGCTGTGTGGCTGAAGTAACCGAAACCCAGAAGTTTCCTGACGGGCGTTCAAACATACTGACGGTCGGCGTGATCAGGTATCGCATTGAGTCGTACGTCGAGCGCGGAGACGAGTATCTCGTTGCGAAGGTCAGTTATTTTGAAGACCACGAGGAAGATGAAGCGGTGCTTACGGGTCCAACGAAAGAGGTCGCGGAGACATTCACGCGCATCGCGCAGGCGGTGCGGATGATCAATGACGAACGCACCACTCTGCCGGACATTTCAAACACCGAACCGCAACGTCTTTCGTTTCTTGTGGCCGCGGCGATGGAGATCGAGGCAGAAGTGAAACAAGAACTTCTCGAACTTCGCTCAACGTTCGCGCGATTGGAAAGGTTGCGCGCGATGCTTTCGCTCGCTGTTAAAGGGTACGAAGAGCGCGCGCGCATTCACGAACTCGCCAAGGGAAACGGACATAGCGGCCGAAGGATCGAACTCGAATGATAACTATCCGTGTTCTTTTATTAGGCGCCGCTCGTGAGGTCGTCGATCAAAATCCCCTTTCACTTTCCCTGCCGATAGACGCACCGACTGTTTCACGGGCGTTTCAACATCTCGTCGAAAGATATCCCGCGCTGGAACGTTTTGGGCGTTCGCTGT